>CAMALD010000038.1 GCA_945836355.1 uncultured Lachnospiraceae bacterium
AAATGCATTTTTGAGCTCCGCAGTCACTTCTGCCAGCAGCTCCTTTAGTCCGTCATCCACCTGACCGGTCAGTCCCAGATAACCGGAATACCGCCATATTTCACGCTCGTTAACCGATAGTCCCTGCTCTTTGGTCTCATATTTTTTTACAAAGATTGTATTTTCCGACATTGCCCGTACTCCGCCTAAAAAGTATTACCCAAAATGCTGGAAAGGTTTCTCTGAATACCCTCCGCAACCTCCGGCTTGTTCATGGAATAGACGTGAACATTGGTAATACCGTTGGCGTACAGGTCGATAATCTGGTCGGTTGCATATGCAATACCGGCCTGCTTCATGGCATCCGGGTTCGAGCCGAATTTGTCCACCATCGCACGGAAGCGCTGCGGCATAAAGGCACCGGACAGCTTGATGGCGCGCTCCACCTGATTTGCGTTGGTAATCGGCATGATGCCCGGCAGTACCGGCACCGTAATGCCTGCCTCACGAATCTTATAGAGAAAATTAAAGAACAAATTGTTATCGAATACCATCTGCGTGGTGAGAAAATCCACACCCGCATCTACCTTTTCTTTTAAAAACCTGATGTCCTCACGCTGATTGGCACTCTCCGGATGAATCTCCGGATAGCACGCTCCGCCGATGCAGAAGCTGCCGTCCTTCTTCAGCTCACGAATCAGCTCGACGGCATAGCGGTAATCCCATTTACTGCGGTCCGTCTTCTCCAGCTCCGGTGTCAGGTCCCCGCGCAGAGCCATCACATTGGTGATGCCGTTATCCTTCATATCCTGAATTCTTCTGCGTACCGTCTCACGGTCGGAGGATACACAGGTGAGATGTGCCAGCATCGGCACATTATATTTCTCCTTGATATTTTTAGCCACTGCAAGTGTGTACTCACTGGTACCTCCGCCCGCGCCATAGGTCACACTCATAAACGCCGGCTTAAGTGTCGCAATCTCCTCGGTCGCAATGCGGACACTCTCGAAGGAGGTCTCCTTTTTCGGTGGAAACACCTCAAACGACAGTGACATCTGATCCTGATTTAATATATCTATAATTCTCATACTTATCCATTCCCCTTTGCGATTATTCAACCTTTAGTATAACAGAATCCTTCTTTGTTGTAAAATAGAATATTCTTTGTGTTTTCGCAAAAAGCGGGGCATTCCGCATGGAATGCCCCGGCCTGTGTTAATCACTTATTTTTCAATAAACTTCCATGTAGCCACATGGTAGCCTGCACCGCGGAATACAAAATATACATCATGCACTCCGGTTACATCGGAAAGCTCTGCCGATAATGTCTTATAATTATCTGCACCGGTGTTTTCCAATGCAATATCCGCAATCTTAGTGCCGGTCAGTGCCTCGTCCAGATATACCTCAATGCTGCCCTCGGTGGTGTCCGATGCCACGACTGCCTCCAGACGTGCCGCACCCTTTGCGCCGAAATCTACCTTGCTGATTCTGGTCCAGTCGCCGGTATCAATCATATCAAGAACCACAGTGCCGTCTGCCAGAATCTTTCTGGAAAGGCCTCCCTGATAGCTCTGAGTCGTAGCATTGATTAACCGGTACGGATTAAAATTCTGTGTCTGCGCGGCACCCTCATAGGTCGGCTGAATCTTGATTGTCGGATTTTCTCCTGCCACATCCACCGTAATCTCATCGACATGCATATTCCGGTAGGACATGGACTGTCTGCCCTCTGCCGCATAGAAATCCTTGTACAGGAACTGATCCAGCGCGGTGGTGTGATACAGAATGTAATTCTTGCCCATAAACTCAAACATATGGTGATGGTTATTGTACCACTCGTCAAACAGCTCCTCTCCCGGATTTCGAAGAATTGCTCCCAGATACTTCGGGTCACCCTCCTTCAGACACTCCGGATCAGAGGTAATCTTGAGCGGATCATCCGATACATAAGCAATAATCGATACCGCCGCACCATCCTTAATGTATTTGTTATCCTTTGGCACATGCCAGTTTGCACAGTAGGAATACACATACTTGCCCTGAAACTTGTTGATTTCGTTATCCTCAAACATGTAGTAGGAATCCAGTTCTGTCAGGGTATCCCAATCCATCTCCACCTTGTCCGGCAAAATCCTGATGCGGCATGCTCTGGACGTCTTCGGATGCTTTGCCTTGTCCGGTGCCGGAAGGTTGCCGCCTCCCCAGTAGATGTATGCCTGTCCGTCATCGTCCAGCAGCACGGACGGATCAAAATTCCAGATGATATCATCTCCCATCCCGTTCGGAATTTCGGACTTCTTGATAAGCAGTCTGCCAAGCTCGTCCTTCCACGGGCCGACCGGAGTCTCGCCCTTTACATATCCGACATCCCCGCCGTTGGTAAAGAAAATGTAGTATTCATCTTTTCCGTCACCGTCACTGTCATACTTCAGCGCGGTCGGTGCCCATGAATTCCATGCCCAGACGGAGCTTGCCGCCACACCGCTGTCCGAATATACCTTATCCATATCGATGACGCCCTCATCCGTCCAGTTTACCAGATCGGTAGTGGAGTAGATGGCTAATTTTCTGGTCTGGTACTTATTCTCAATCACCATGCCGTTAGCCGGATCATTGCTGATTTCAAGTGCGCGTCCGTTCTCATCAAACTTATTGGTGTAGGACCTCTGGTCAAGGGTGGCGTACATATACAGCTTTCCGTCTACCACCATCTCTGTCGGGTCAGCGCAGAATACCATCGTATCGATTGCACCTGTCACCTTAATCTCCCTGCCGTTCTTTACATATGTAAGTCCTTTTGTCAGCTTAAGCTCTTTTGTATTATATGGCTGTTTGTCGCCATTGATTCTGATATACGGATTCGGCTCATTTGCTAATGCAGTCCTGCGGTCTCCCTTCAATTCAACCTCGTCCGTCTTCTTATCCTCTCCCATAAAGGTACCTCCTGATTATTCTGTGAGAAAAAAACTCCCCAATAATATTATATAAAAACTACACTGTATGTCAAGAAATCTTCTCTTGAGTCTGTGCATTTTTGCCGCCGGAAATGCAGGAACGATTCTGTGCTTCCCTTAGTTTTTGTCACTCCTGCTCTTGGATTTTAATGCACTCCTTCGGCAGCCATTTCAGCAATACGCGGTTTAATCCAACCTTCTGTATCGGTTTTTCCAGAAAATCGTCCATCCCCGCCTTGCGGAAGAGTTCCTTTGTCTCGTCAAAGCAGTCACCGGTCAGTGCAACCACCGGAACATTCTTGTAATAGTCGCTTTTTGCGATGTCTGTTTCCTCCTGCGCAAAGCTCCGTATCTTCTGCGTGGCCTCAACACCATCCATATATGGCATCATATAATCCATAAAAATAATATCGTACCTGTTCTCCTTTACGAGTTCATGTGCCTTCGCACCGGAACCCGCCGAGTCAACCGCGATACCATGCTCCTCCAGCATCTTCTTTACAATCTTGATATTAATCGGGGTATCATCCACCAGAAGCACACGCGCACCGACTGCTTTAAATTCTTTATCACGCAGCTCCCTTACTTCCTCATCAAGCGATTTGGCGTTTTCATCCGCCTTCCTTTGATAGAGGGTAAAGAAAAATTCGCTTCCGCTGCCGTACTCGCTGGCAACCGACAGCTCCCCGCCCATAAGATGAACAAAATCTCTGGAAATGGAAAGACCAAGACCGGTGCCCTCCTTGCTGTGATTTTTCTTCTGGTCCACCTGGGAAAACGCCTGAAACAAATGCTCCAAATCCTCCTGACGGATTCCCTGTCCCGAGTCCTTCACCGCATAACGCAGCCGGAAACCTCCTTCATCCTCCGCCTCTATCTGAATGCTGAGTTCTACATATCCCTCCTCGGTAAATTTCACCGCATTGTTCATCAGATTGATGATAATCTGGCGGATTCGCAGACTGTCCCCGACAATGCGCTCGGGCAGCCGCTCATCCACCTTCATGATAACATGAATCGGCTTGGTGTCGATGCGGTTTTCCACTATCATGCGGACATCCTCCAACAGAGGTGCCCACTCGTATACATCCTCCACAATCTCCATCTTACCCGCCTCTATCTTCGACTGGTCCAGAAGATCGTTGACAATCATGACAAGAGCATCCCCCGAGGTCTTTATATTTTTCAGATACTTCTCCTGGGTGGCGGTAAGCTCTCCGCTTAAGAGCAAATCTGTCATACCCACAATCGCATTCATCGGGGTTCTGATCTCATGGGAAACCACTGACAGAAATGCCGATTTAGATGCATTCGTCTCGTCCGCCTTGCGCTTCTCCTCTCGTGCCTGCTGCAAGAGCCGCACATCCGGATTTTCCAGTACCAGATAAAACGAAAGCGCAATCATTGTCAGCCCCATACCCGCCAAAAGCAGGGACATATCAATTGCCGTAAGACCTGTAACCACAATTTCAATCGTCATCGCATACGCGATTACACTGCGCTTTTTCGGGTGGACATACTTCCAGTGCCGTATCATATTGCAGACCATGTGAAAAAGAAACAGCGGAATACTGACAAACATAATGCCAGCACCGATGCCCGCCTCATAGTTTCCCTTATCAGTTACCGTGTAAGAAACCGGTGTCACAAAAATCAAAAGCTCTGCAACCCAGAAATATACTCTAAAAAAGTATTTGATGACTAACTGCAGTCGGGAATGCTCCTCCCTCTCCATCTCCTCTGCAATCAGTTCGCAGATATACCGGTAATAAAGATAGACCGTGCCGAGCATTGTCGCAACGAAGAATCTGTGTAAGGTATCATTTATCCATTTCGGAATGGTGTCGAGGTGATTCACCGTATACACGGTTACTCCATCCAACACCATGTGGATAATCAAAACTATCAGGATTGTCGAAAAGGTTTTATGAATCGCTGTCTTTTCCCTCTCGGCATTAAAATAAATAGCCGCAATAAAGATAAGAATCAGTACACAGGCAATTTCCATTCTTAGCATAGCTACACCTCGAAAATATTTTGTTAAAACATTCCAATTGGATATTAACAGATATTTCGAGCTTTTTCAACAAAATATTTTCCGCTGTGCGCCCCGTTCCTTATTCTCCTTTGTATCTATTCCTTTTGTTTTCGGCTTCTGCCTGATATCTCCTCGCTATGCGCTTTTCCGCATCCATCGTACCGGCCCGCCGGATACTGCTGTTCCCGTATTTCCCTCGTATGGAATCAATCGCCGTGTCCAGTCTTTTCAGCCGTTCCTTGCGCTCGTCCACCAGAAAGGACATCTGCTCAAAGTCATCACGGTCAATATCGGTAAGCGCCAGTCCAATCAGCCGCAGCGGCTCCCCCGTCCAGCTTTCAGCAATCAGCTGCTTTGCCACCTCATAAATCTGTTCTGTAACATCGGTCGAATCGGCCAGCTTGCGCTGGTGCGATTTGTTTTTGAACTGGGTGGTGCGAAACTGCACGCTGATGCATCTGCACCTTGCGCCCTCCGAGCGCATTCTGGCAGCAACAATATCCGCCTGTGCCAGCAGCATGCGGTTCATGCTTTCGAGATCCTCCAGATTTTCTTCCACCGTAGTTTCCGCCGAATAGCCCTTGGCATCCTCACGAATCTCCTGCACAGGCTCCTCATCGATACCGTTGGCATAGCGATGCAGATGACTGCCCAGCTTGTCCCCGAGCAGACGCCGAAGCTGGATTTCGTCCGCCCGCGCCAGTTCTCCTATGGTTCTGATACCCGCCCGGGTCAGTTTATCCGCCGATGCCCTGCCGCAGGTAAACAGCTCTCTTACCGGCAGCTCCCACATTTTTGCGGGAATTTCATCCGGAAACAGGGTATGCACCCTGTCCGGCTTTTCAAAATCGCTCGCCATCTTCGCACAGACCTTGTTTCGTCCGATTCCTACATTGACGGTAAAGCCCAGCTCATCCCGAATGCGGTCCTTGATTTCATGCGCCGTGGCAAGCGGGTCCGGATATATATACTCCATCCCCGACATATCCAGAAACACTTCATCAATCGAATAGGATTCCATCACCGGCGTATATTCTTTGCAGATTCGTTTAAATGCCTTCGAGCATTTGTCGTACAGCTTAAAATCCGGAGGGACGCAGACCAGCTTCGGACATTTGCGCAATGCCATAGCCATCGGTTCCCCGGTAGTCACCCCAAACCGCTTTGCCGGAATTGACTTTGCCACCACAATTCCGGTACGCTTTTCCGGATCACCGCCGATGCAGGACGGAATCTCCCTCAAATCCGGCTCACCGTTCTTCACACGTCGCACCGCTTCCCACGAAAGAAATGCGCTATTCACATCTACATGAAATACCAATCGTTCCGCCATATTACCTCCGTTTAAAAAAAGGGACAAGGAGCATCCCCCTTGTCCCGCCGGATCATTTTTCCAAACCCGCGTGTTTACTTCTGTTCGCGCTCTGCGCCGTACTGGCATATCAGAGACATCACCAGAAACATGATGCCGAGTCCGATGGAACCGCCATTATCAAGATTCAGTTCACCGACACCGTCCATCAACTCTTTCATTACCGCGTAGACAACCGCAGATACGATAATGGATACCAGCGGCAGCACGATTGCGCTGATTCCGAGGCGTCTCATCTCAAGTGCCCCTTCCACGGTAAATGGCGTGCCGGCCTGCAGCTCATGCTCAAAGTAGTTCTCCGCCTGCCTCGCAAGACGTATTTCAAATGCGCATAAAACAGCCGCTGCTGTCATAGCTGCTATCATACCGTTTACTGTCATTTCGGCTTCTGTCTCAATCAGCCCCTTGATTGAAATATTGCCCAGCTTCAGAATCTCACCCGTACCTATGGACAGACTTGCAATGCCAACAGCACAGCCAACCAGACCTACGATACAACAAATCCATACAACCTTGCTTAAAACCCGTCCCAGCTTTGATAAATTCTGGATTGTGATTAATGTCCTCTCCATGATAATCTCCCCTTTTAATATGTATTTATATACCAGTTGTAATATATTTTTTCAGGAAAGTCCAGCCCGAAACGATAAGCTGCAGTTTTGGACCGGTAAGTTGCAGTTAGCAAGTGCCCGTTTCATTGCATCCCGTACATGTCCTGGTATCGATGGCATTCCGGTCCTGTGAGGGGTATTTATTTTGCAGGACATACAAAGATATCATCAACGTAAAAATCAGCGTTTCCGTCCGTCTCGATGTAAATCTCCGCAGTATTCAACTCCTTTGAAAGCTCGGTACATGCAGTCACCTTCGTCCATTCTCCCGGCACTGTCAAAACCTCGGTCAGTTGGTGCGAAACTGCCCCGTCAAGCCCCATTCTTACAACCCTGTCCTTCGTCTTTACATACGCTGTGATGTCTACCTTCATACCTATGTATGGAGAAATGTTGAACTTCATGGTTGCATCCTTCTCCTGACGGGTTACGCAATACGAGTGCCCCTTGCCGTCATGCGCCTCAGCATCGGTAACATAGCAGAACGGAAGATGTCCCGCACCACGGATAGCCGCGATGTTGCTCTTGTCCTCAAAGCTCTCCTCCAGACCAATCAGCTTCACCTCAACATCATCCACATAGACCGCACTCGACTTCTCCGGTTCGGTCTCTGTTGTGCCAAAGTTCATGCACATGGAGTGCACATCACCCGGAATCTTATAGGTTGTGCTGATTTGTACCCAATCACCCGAGGTGGTATCCACGGATGCCAACATCTCATTGCTTCCATCCGCACTCAATGTCACGGTAAGCGCCGGACTCTTAACCCATGCACTTACGCTGATGGTCTGACCGATAAAGTCGGACACATCCATGCTGATGCCGCACCAGTCACCAAATCTCTTCTCGTTGGCAAGTGCCGCCTTACCGCTGCGCACCACTCTGTCCTGAATCTCGATTGCACCGAAGCCACGCATCTTAAAGCCGATGTCCTCAGGCTTAAGCGGCTCTGCTCCCTCCGGCGTCTCGAAATCATATATGCGGTCGGAAAGATTGTATTCAATCTTCTCCGGCTCACCCAAATCATCTCCGGTTACAGCATACACCATGCCGTCAAAGGAACGCTTTGGTGACAAATCTCCACGGAAGATAAGAGGATTGGCACCGCGAATCCAAGAATTATCGTCAGTCAGTCCCCAGAGGGTTACGCTGGTAAGATTCGCACCGCCTTGTTTTGCCTCAAGCAGGGCAGAAAAGAAGTTTTTATAAAACACCGCCTGATAATATTCCGCATTCTGATTCGTACAGGTGCATTTCACATCAAGCTCTGTGATGTGTACCTCGCTCACCAGACCCGCGTATTCCTTTAATGCGGCTGAATACTCCTCAACGTCGTTGTTATCACTCAAATGCCCCTGCATTCCGATACCGTCAATCAGCCCCTCGCCGATGATGCTGCCGTGCTCCTTTGTGCTTCTGGTGAGCGCACCGATGATTGCAGCCTTCTTATCCGGCATCCATTCGTTGTAATCATTATAAAACAGCTTTGGCTGAATCTGCTTCAGCGCCGCCTCATCGTCCGCTGAAATACCGTAGCTTGCAGCATATCTGTGCGAGGTTTCCGTAACCGCATCTTTCGCAAAACGAAACGCCCAGTAGATAAAGTCATCACCAATCACCTGATACCAGTAGCTGTTGCGCAATCCGGTCGGGGTTTTGTCGGCAAGCTCAATAGCCTCATTTACCACATCCCACGCATAAATCGTGCGTGCGTAATCATTGGCATACATATAGTCCATCAGGGAGAATATGTAGCTTCTGAGTCGCTTAAGCATGGTGGCGCGGTCCACATAGCAGACCGGATCCAGCTTTTCAAACATCTTCATCATCGGGCGCTCTTTTAAAACTTCCGGGTCGGTTGGAATGGTCACCGGCTTATACCCCTTACAAAACACCTCCTTGGAA
>CAMALD010000039.1 GCA_945836355.1 uncultured Lachnospiraceae bacterium
TTTCGCCATTCTGGCAGATAGTCTTCTGCTGTTTACGAATTATTATATAGGGGGGATACTTTCGTTCTGTGCTGTGCAGGAATTCCACAGTATCCGCATCTTTGCAATCAAAAAATCGGTGGTGAGGATTGATGGGCGCATTGCGTCATCCTACCGGAACTATAAGATCAGAAACCGTTTGCTTTTGCTGAATCTTGTGCAGCTTGCTGCAGCAGGGGCGGCGTACGGCGTGGCGTATCTGCTGTCTGCTCCGTACCGTATGCTGCTTGTCGTGAGCGTGTTCTATATTGTGGGTTTTTCTGCAAATCTGTTTAATCTGGCGAGAATCAGCAGCGACGTCCGGCTTCTGGATGATATGCGTCCGCTGAAGGCTTATTTTGGGGGAATGCTTATGTATTTCCTGTGTGATATTCTGCTTGGGGTATTTCGCATTCCGGATTATTTTCCTGTGTTTACTGGTCTGGCGAAATACACATCGACAGCCCTGCTGGTGGTCTGGCCACTGTATCTTGCCGGAATGGTACTGATTGCCTTGAGCGGCATTCGAAGACAGTCTTATTACTCGTAATTGTGCAATAGTTCTAAAACAGCCCCGGATATTTCTACCGGAATATCCGGGGAATTTTATTGAATTTATTCCGGAATTCTGGTAGTATAATTCTCGCAGGAAGAATCTCCTGTATCTGCAATATCTTTCTATTCTTTGGCTGTGTCCGTTTCTGTTTTTGTATTATACAAGAATGGAGGACAAATGAATCAGGAAAACAATCAGGAAAACAATCAGGAACTCTATTATGAATTTATGGAGAACGTATCAAAGGGGGTGTTGGAAAAGCTTGGCGGGGAATACCAGACACGTATCATTACAAACACCAGAAATAATGGTGTCAAGCGGCACGGAATTGCAATTCGACGTCAGGAAGAGATGATTGCGCCGACCATCTATCTTGAAGAATTTTTTAAAGAATTTAACGATGCATTGCCGATGGAGAAGATTGTCGAGGAGGTGCTTGAAATCTATTTTAAGAATTCCGTGCCGGAGGAGAAAACGGATATCGGACAAATTGTATTCGGACCGGAACAAATCAAAAAGAATCTTATTTTTCGAATTGTCAATTATCCGAAAAATGCGAAAATTCTGCAGGATATGCCCCATATACCTTTTTTGAATCTTGCGGTGGTTTTTCAGGTGATGGTGTATCAAAAGGAAGACGGAATAGGAACCGTGACATTCACCGGACAGTACCATGAGTTATGCAAAAAGGAAAACGGCGGAAAAGCACTGTTTGAAACACTGGAAGAGCTGTTTTTGTGTGCGAGGGAAAATACTGCGAGGTTGTTTCCGGAGTGCTTGTATGACATGGAAGAAATTATGAACGGTCTGCTGCATGGCAAAAAGGCAAGCCCGCTGTGTCTGGAAGAAAGTGCGACTCAGAAGGAAGAGATGGAGCTGTTTGTTTTAACGAATGAAACAGGGATTAACGGTGCAGGGTGTTTATTGTACCCGCATATGATAAAACGGCTGAAGGAATATCTGGGGGGAGATTTTTATATACTTCCGTCGAGTATTCATGAGGTCATTCTACTGCCAATCAGAAAAGCAGTCTGCGAGGAGGAGCTGAACGATATGATAAAGGAAATCAATCTGACACAGGTGCCGGAGGAGGAAATTCTGTCAGATCATGCGTATCATTCTCAATATTTTCTGGAAGTCATTCAAGCATTATCGAGCGATGGTCATCGAATATAATTCCGACAAATTGCAGCATTAGGTATTAAGGAAACGGATGCCAAAGAAAGAAAAAGGCGTGCGGAAAATCATTATCCGCACGCTTTTGCAGTATAGTCTATTCGAATCCGGCGGAAACATCCTCCTCCGGCAGGGAAATCTTGGCGATAAATTCACGCAGGGAGGAGTCGGAGGTGATTGCTTCAGTCATGCGCCCGGTGACTTCACGGATAAGCGCAGCGACATCTTCCGCAGATCTGAGCTCTGTAAAATAAGCCATTTGCTCCTCTGTCAGACTGTCCGGAAGATAAATCCTTGGAAGACCGTCCGAATCGTAGCAGACAAAAAGCTGATCGAGTGATGGAGCATACGTATCGATGGTGGCAATCTCAACATCGTTGAGGGCGTAGATGACATAGTCCACCGGACCGGTGCCAAGCTTCGCATAGCAATCAATGTTGTGGTATGCCTTGATATACTCCACTTTTTTGGAGATAATAGACTCGTCAATGGCATCCTGATTATATATGAGCTCACGGTAATCATCGAAGGAGTCGGAGAGCAGCGAATCAAAGTATGCCTCTATCAGTGCTTCCACGTCTTCGGGAACGGTGGCGAGCAGCGGGTTGTCCTTCGGAGCGACGGAAGGCGGATAGACCGGCGCCGGTGTGGCACTTGCTGCCGGTGTCGGCGTAGCTGCCGGTGTCAAAGTCATCAATTCTGCAGTCGGAGAAGGCAGCGGAATTTCAGTGGAAGCTGCGGTATCAGGAGAGTCAAGTGAGGCACTCAGACTGTTTTTAACAGAGCTGTTTGCTTCGTAATCTTCTGCTTCGGTATCACTTCCCGGAGTAATCGGAAAAGTAATCATTCCGATGCCGATGACCAAGGAAACCGCATATATTCGTGGTTTTCTGTATTTTGTTCTCATAAAAAGCTCACATTCTGCATTATCGTATTGATAAGCGTGGGAAAATGTCGAAATAATATAAATATGTTGCTGAAAAAAGAAAATGCACCTGACAGGATTCGAACCTGCGACACCTGGCTTCGGAAGCCAGTGCTCTATCCAGCTGAGCTACAGATGCATGGAAATAAAGGAATATCGTAAGACACTTTAATTATTATAGCAATGGAAAGGGATTTTGTAAAGGGAAAATTTAAAACTCTCCGTGGATGCCCATGCTTTTGCACGGGAAATTTGAAAGAATACTGGAAAAACCGGCGGAGATGTGGTAGAATGAAATTTAAATCAGGATTTTTATGAGATGAGAAGTGTAAGCGTGTGTTAAAGTGAGAGGACTATCATGGCAAAGATATCGAAAAGTTATTTTGAAGAGGAAGAGCGGGCGGAGGTCCGCATCAATAAATATCTAAGCGATTCCGGAATGTGTTCGAGGCGCGAGGCGGACAGGCTGGTGGAAGAGGGCAAGGTGCTGATTGACGGAGTGCCGGCGGTGATGGGCAGCAAAGTAAGGTACGGTCAGAAGGTGACGATTGCGGGCAAAGAGATCGAGAAGGACAATCACATGGTATTGATTGCGTTTAACAAGCCGAAGGGTATTGTCTGCACCACGGACCGGCGAGAGCCGGACAATATCATTGATTTCATACAGTATGGTTCGCGCATTTTCCCAATCGGCAGGCTGGACAAGGATTCCGAAGGACTGATTTTGCTGACCAATGACGGTGAGATTGTCAATAAAATTCTGCGTGCCGGCAACCATCATGAGAAGGAATACATCGTGCGCGTGAATAAACCGGTTACGATGGAGTTTTTGCTGGGTATGGCAGGCGGCGTGCCGATTCTGGATACCGTGACAAAGCCGTGCACCGTTGAGCAGCTGGATAAGATGTCCTTTCGCATTGTGCTCACGCAGGGGCTTAACCGGCAGATTCGCCGGATGTGCGAATATTTTGGATATCGTGTTATGTCTTTGCAGCGTATCCGTATTATGAATGTAAATCTGGGCAGATTAAAGGTGGGAACCTACCGCAATCTTACCGAGTGGGAAATGGAAGAATTGAATCTGATGATTAAGCAGTCCTCCAACCAGCCGTATGCGGACGCTGAGCCGGACGAGGAAATGATGCCGGCAGAGGGCGTGGTGATTCCTGCTAAGAAGCCTGAAAAATATTTAAAGAAAGCGGACCGGGTATCGGAGAAAAAGCCGGATAGGAAGAATGACAGAAATACAGATTATCGTCGGAAGTATAGGGTGGATGAACCGAAGAAAGCAATGAAGGAATCGGGTCAAAAAGAAGCAGAAGTCCGGAGCAAGAAACAGTGGAAAAAACAGGATAACAGTGCAGCGAAAACCAGAATCAAGGGAAACGGCTGGACCAGCAAGAGCAGTAATGCGATGAGAGGCGGAAAGCGAAGTGGCGGCTATGGAAGAACAAAAAAACAGAATCCGTGAGTTGACAGAGCTGTTGAACCGTGCAGCGAGGGCATACGAGCAGGAAGACAGGGAAATCATGAGCAATCTGGAGTACGACCGCTTATATGATGAGCTGAAGGCACTGGAGGAGCAGACCGGGATTGTGATGTCGGACAGTCCGACCATGCGCGCCGGGTACGAGGTGCTATCGGAGCTCCCGAAGATGCGCCACGAGAGTCCGATGCTTTCCCTCGATAAGACAAAGGAAGTGGAGACGTTAAAGGAATGGCTCGGAGCGAAGGAGGGATTGCTTTCCTGGAAGATGGACGGGCTGACCATCGTGCTGACCTATCGCGACGGCAAGCTGGCGCAGGCGGTTACGCGGGGCAACGGCGAGGTCGGTGAGATTATTACCAACAACGCGAGAGTGTTTAAGAATATACCGCTTTCCATCCCGTTTCAGGGCGAGCTGATTCTGCGCGGTGAAGCGGTAATCAAATATTCTGATTTTGAGAAGATAAATGCGGAGATTGAGGATATTGATGCCAAATATAAAAATCCGCGCAACCTCTGCAGCGGTTCGGTGCGCCAGCTGAACAATGAACTGACGGCAAAGAGAAATGTACATTTTTTTGCGTTTACACTGGTCAAGGCGCAAGCAGGCGGAACAGGCAGGGGAAAGCTGCAGGAGAATGATGCGGACGGTCAGATGACGTTTGGGCTCGTGACGGAGGAAACGGCAGGTGCCGGGTTTGTTACGCGCAGTGAGCAGATGAAGTGGCTGCAAAGCCAGGGCTTTGAGATTGTGGAGGGAAAGCTTGTCACGGCCGAAAATATTGAGGAAACGGTAGAATGGTTTGCCGGAAGGATTGAGCAGAACGATTTCCCGTCGGATGGTCTGGTACTTACCTATAATGATATTGCTTACGGAGAGTCGCTGGGGCGTACTGCCAAATTCCCACGTCACAGCATTGCATTTAAGTGGCGGGATGAGCTGCGCGAGACGACCCTGCTTGATGTGGAGTGGAGTCCGTCGCGCACGGGGCTGATCAATCCGGTGGCGGTGTTTGAACCGGTGGAGCTGGAAGGCACCAGCGTATCTCGCGCCAGTCTTCATAATATCAGTATCATGGAAGGGCTGCAGCTCGGCATCGGTGACCGGGTGACGGTCTACAAAGCGAATATGATTATTCCGCAGATTGCTGATAATCTGACGCGCAGCGGAATGTGCCCAATACCGGACAAGTGCCCGGTCTGCGGATTTCAGACGCGCATCCGCGAGGAGAACGATACGAAGACGCTTTACTGCGTCAATGAGGAGTGCCCTGCGAAGAAGATTAAGCAGTTTGCACATTTTGTAAGCCGTGACGCGATGAACATTGAGGGACTGTCCGAGGCAACGCTGGAAAAACTGATTGACCGGCGCATGCTTACCGAGCTTGCCGATTTATTTCATCTGGAGTGTTACCGCGAGCAGATTGTGCAGATGGAGGGCTTTGGCGAGAAATCCTATGCAAACCTTCAGATGTCCATCGCTAAGGCACGCGAGGTCAGTGTGGGCAAATTTGTTTACAGTCTCGGAATCCTGAACATCGGACTTGCCAATGCAAAGCTTATCTGCAGGCATTTTGGAAATGATCTTGCAGCAGTGCGCATGGCAGGCAGGGAGGAATTGATGGAGATCGAGGGTATCGGTGAGGTGATTGCGGATTCGATGGTAAGCTTCTTTGCGGGCAGAGAGAACAGCCGCATTGTGGATGACCTTCTCAAGGAGGTGCATTTCGTGCAGGAGGAGAGCACGGGCGAGAAGCTTGCAGGAAAAACCTTTGTCATTACCGGCTCGGTGGAGCATTTTGCAAACCGCGCCGAGCTCAAGGAGAGGATTGAGAGCGAGGGCGGCAAGGTGACCGGCTCGGTAACTGCCAAGACCACCTATCTGATTAATAACGATAACATGTCGAATTCCACAAAAAACAAAAAAGCAAAGGAGCTTGGAGTGGCGGTCATCACCGAGGAGGAGCTCCTTAAAATGCTGGAGTAAGAAGGGGAGAAGAATATGCCGATTAAAGTGCAAAGTGATCTTCCGGCAAAGAAGATACTGGAAGATGAGAATATATTTATGATGGATGAGACGAGAGCAATGCATCAGGATATCCGCCCGCTGCAGATTGCCATCTTAAATCTCATGCCGCTAAAGGAGGATACGGAGGTACAGCTTCTGCGCAGCCTTTCGAATACTCCGCTGCAGCTGGATGTGACCTTCCTGACAACGGAATCCTATGTGGGGCATAACACGGCGACAAGCCATCTGGATAAATTTTATCTGACCTTTGAGGATGTGAAAAACCGTAAATTTGACGGTCTTATCATTACCGGGGCACCGGTTGAGATGCTGGAGTTTGAGGAGGTCAATTACTGGGACGAATTGAAGCGGATTATGGCGTGGAGCAAGACCAACGTAACCTCCACCCTGCATGTATGCTGGGGAGCCCAGGCAGGTCTGTACTATCATTTCGGGCTGAAAAAAAGGTATCTGGGTAAGAAATTGTTCGGAATTTATGAGCACAAGGTACGGATGCGCCGCGAGCCTCTGGTGCGTGGGTTTGATGATGTGTTCTACGCGCCGCATTCGCGCTATACGGAGGTGGCAAGAGAGGATATTGCCGCATGCAGTGAATTGATTATTCTGGCGGAATCGGAGGAGGCGGGCGTGTTCCTCTGCATGACGCAGGATGGCAGGCAGGTGTTTCTCATGGGGCATCCGGAATATGACCGAATCACTCTGGATAAGGAGTATAAGCGTGATTTAGATAAGGGGCTGGATATTCAGATGCCGAAGAATTATTATCCGGAGAATAATCCGGATGCGAGACCGAACCTGATATGGCGTGCTCATGCGAACACGCTGTACAGCAACTGGATAAATTATCTTGTTTATCAGAATACACCGTATGAATGGAAATAGAAAGGGCAACAAAACCGGGGTAGGAGCAAGCTATCCCGGTTTGCAGATTATGCGGGAGGCAGGACATGTCGGAAGCTGCGCAGTCTATGCAGGGTAGAGCAAAAAAAATATATGAAACGTTGAGGGATTCACAGGTGATACCGGGCGCGGAGAATGAATGGCAGGAATACCGCACGCAGGTGTCAGCGTACCTTGTGGAAAACTGCGAATCGGGTGGTTCGCTGGCAGTGTTTGGTGCGGGGCGCTGCAACGATTTGGATTTGCATGTGCTGGCAGGGCATTTTGATACGGTCACGCTGCTGGATGCTGACAAGGATGCGATGTGTGAGGCGATTCGTTCTTATCGGGAAAAACAGAAAATCGGTGCAGAGGCGCCCGGTTCCGGCGAAAAGGTAAGGATGCAGGTGCTGAATTTTACAGGTATCGCGCAGGAAGACTACCTTGCATTCGGAGAAATGCTGCTTGCCCTGACGGAAAGTGACAGCCGGGAAGAGGAGGAGCAGTGTTATCTTAAGGGCGGGCGGCTTCTTAAAAAAATGTATGGGACGGCAGTGTCATATGATATAGTAAAATGCCTGACAGACGGCGGAGGCTGCGAAAAATATGATTATGCAGTATCCCTTGGTGTGCACAGCCAGCTTTTTAACATTCCGGCGTGGATGGTGGAGCATGTGCTTGGAAATGCCGGAAAAAATGCCGCAAAGAGTTGTGTTACGGAAGAACATATCCGGGGGCTGCTGCAGCAGATCGGAAATCTTCACACTGCAATATCGGTGAAGTATAATGAATTTCTTTTGAAAACTGCGCGCAAGAAGGCTTTTATCGGCTGTGAAGTGAGCAGGGCACAATGTGTGCCGGATGGGACAGCAAACGACGCAGCCGCCTGCGATGCCGGGCAGGAGGAAGCGATAACGGCAGAAAACGAAAAGGAAAACGGCGAAACCGTCTGGTATGCAGTGCCGGATTCCGCGGTTGCGGGAGCGTGGCAGGCGATTCGAGACCTTGAAGGCCGGGCTCTGCGAAACGAGATAAAAGCAGACCACTATCTGGATATTGTGTGGCCGTTTTGCCCGGAACGCGGGATTGCATATCGAATGGCGATTTTTGAGGCGGAACCTTGAAATACAAAAGTGCTAAATCGGGTTGTTCATGAGTTGTATTTGACATTGCTGACAGAAACAAATATAATATACGCATTATAATATGATTGAGGTGATCCTATGGGTTTTCTGTATAAAATGGAACGCAAATTTGGAAGGTATGCGATTAAAAATCTGTCGCTGGTGCTGATTATGTGTTATGCCGTCGGGTATGTGCTGGAGCTTGTGGCAGGCAATATCCTTTCCTATATGACACTGAATCCGTATCTGATTCTGCATGGACAAGTCTGGAGGCTTGCGACCTGGATTTTGATACCGCCGGAGAGCTTTAGCTTCTTCACGCTTATTATGCTGTATTTCTATTATTCCATCGGAACCAATCTGGAAAATACCTGGGGAGTGTTCCGCTATAATTTTTACCTTTTGGGAGGCTTTCTGTTTACCATCCTCGGAAGCTTTGCACTGATGGGATACTTTTATCTGACGGATGCAGAGTTTATCAAGCTTGTCGGTGCTCAGACCTATTTCACGACCACCGGTGGTTTGAAGGTGGGGAACACTGCGTACTGGTTTGCCGGCTCATATTTTTCGATGTTCAGCACTTATTACGTTAATATGTCTATTTTTCTCGCATTTGCGGCGACATATCCTCATGCGCAGATTTATTTGATGTTTATACTTCCAATCA
>CAMALD010000040.1 GCA_945836355.1 uncultured Lachnospiraceae bacterium
TGCGAATCAGCTTTAAGTCCTTCTCCAGACGATCCAGCCGCTCCAGCACATACTCCTTGCCCTCCTGTGCACAGTAGTACTGCCTGACCTTTTTGAGATCCACTTGTGGATCTGAAAACGCCTCTCTGGAAAGGTAACGCTTCGGCCGGTTCATTATCTGAAAATACAGCGCACGGTCGCTCTCCCCTAACGCCAGCCGAATATAGGCAATGAGATTTCGCGCAATCCAGTGATCGTAGATATTCGGCAGGGAATCCTTCATACGGAACGGAATATTATACTCCATCAGCTTTTCCGCCAATGCTCCCGGCTGTGTATTCGTTCGGTACAAAACCGCAACATTTGCGTACTCACCGCCGTTTTTACGGTATTCCAGCAGCTCGTGCACAATCGCCTCATTCTGCGCCCTCACATCGGCATATTCACGCACACGGACTGCTTCACCCGCCCCGTGCGATGCCTGAATCTGTTTCGGAAAACGCTTCTGATTGGCAGAAATCAATCGTTCCGCCGCATCCACAATATTGCCGGAGGAACGATAGTTGACATTCAGCAGCACCTGCTCGCATTCCGGATAATCCTTCGGGAAATTCAGCATAATCTCCGGCTTTGCCCCGCGGAAACGGTAAATACTCTGGTCATCATCGCCGACAATAAACAGGTTGTTCTGCGGCAGTGCCAGAAGCCTTATGATATCGTACTGCACCCGGTTAATATCCTGAAACTCGTCAATCAGTATGTACTCGCAGCATTTCTGCCACATTGCCAGAATATCCGGTCTCGCAGTCAGAAGCTCATAGCACATCAGGAGCATATCATCAAAATCAATCTTATTGGCATTTCGCAGCATGCTTTCATAGGCGTGGTATATCTTTTTAAACACGTCCTCCGAACAGTTGATGGAGTAGTAATGCTCGATATCAATGCGGTCACCCTTCACCAGACTGATCTCACTGCTGATACCTTCGATGAAATCCTTCTCATCCTCGATTTCCAGCTCCGATTTTGCAATATAATCCCTGAAGAACTGATACCGCTCCTCCTCCCGGATAATGCTTGATGCATCATAATTGTACGCATATTTCAGTATCTTAAAATAAACGGCGTGAAATGTTCCGAACGTCACCCTGCTGCGCGCTGCTCCCATTAAGTGGTCAAACCGCTCGCGCATCTCCTGCGCGGCGGCTTTCGTAAACGTGATGACAAGTATTTTTTCCGGCTTCACGCCATAATCCTCTATAAGAGCCCGGGTCCGGTTGGTAATGACCGTGGTCTTGCCCGAACCCGGCCCCGCCAATACCAGCATCGGACCCTCACGATGTTCGATTGCTCTTAATTGTGCTTCATTTTTTATCAACTACAGGCTCGCCTCCAGCTTTTCAATCGCAACCCGGATACGGCGAAGGCTCTCATCCTTGCCCAGAATATGCATAATCTCATAAGCGCCGCCCGGCGTGGACTGCTTGCCCGATACCGCCGTGCGCACCGGCCAGAGCCCCTGACCGTTCTTGATACCCTTCTCGGCAATATAGCCCATCAACAGGCTCTCGATTGCCGGAATGCTGTAATCCTCCAATGCCTCAAACCTCGGAAGCAGCTCCTTTAATACCTCGAGAGAGTTCTCGGAATTGGTCTTCATCTTCTTATGGGTGAACATCTCGACATCATAATCCGGAAGCTCCTCAAAGAAATCAATCAGTCCGGCAATATCACAGAAGGTCTCGATACGTGTCTTTACCAGATCCGCAATCAGCTTCTTATCGCAGTCTCGGCTGATCACCTTATCAATATACGGCATTGCCTCTGCGTAATATGTCTCATCGTCCATCTTCTTGATATACTCCGAGTTCATCCAGCGAAGCTTCTGCATATCAAAAACTGCCGGAGATTTGCTGATGTTGTGATAATCAAACTCCTTAATCAGCTCGTCCAGGGTAAAAATCTCCTGATTGCCCGCCGGACTCCAGCCAAGCAGCGCGATAAAGTTGACAATGGCCTCGGTTACAAAGCCCTGCTCCAGAAGATCCTCAAACGACGAATGACCGCTACGCTTCGAAAGCTTCTTGTGCTCCTCGTTGGTGATGAGCGGGCAGTGGATGTATACCGGCTCCTCCCAGCCAAATGCCTGATACAGTCTGGTGTACTTCGGTGTGGACGACAGATACTCGTTTCCGCGCACAACATGGGTGATACCCATCAGATGGTCGTCGATGACATTGGCAAAATTGTAGGTCGGAAATCCATCTGTCTTGATGAGAATCATATCATCCAGCTCCTCATTCTCCACCGTGATGGAACCGTAAATTGCATCAGTAAATGTGGTGGTACCGGTGGTCGGCACATTCTGACGGATAACGTAAGGCTTGCCTGCTGCCAGATTTGCCTCAATCTCCTCCTTGCTTAAATGCAGGCAATGCTTGTCATACTTTGTGATTTCCTTTGCCTCGCCATCCTCCTCAGATACCACGCTTTTTAACCCTGCGAGACGCTCCTTGTCGCAGAAGCAGTAATAAGCCTCTCCTTTTTCAATCAGCTTCTTTGCATACTCGAGGTAGATACCGGTAGCCTGCCGCTCACTCTGCACATACGGACCAAAGCCCTTGTCCTTGTCAGGACCCTCATCATGAATCAGGCCGGTCTTTTCCATCGTACGGTAAATAATCTCTACCGCTCCGTCCACATAACGTTCCTGGTCGGTATCCTCAATTCTCAAAATAAAGTCTCCGCCCTCATGCTTTGCCGTCAAAAACTCATAGAGAGCCGTTCTCAAATTTCCCACATGCATCCGTCCTGTCGGGCTCGGTGCGTATCTCGTTCTTACCTTCATGCTATTTTTCCTCCGATAATTTTATTTTACGTCATATACTTAAGAATCACACTGCAGAGTCGTTCATATTCGGCAGTGATCTCCGGCATCATTGCCACCGCATCCTCCCACCGGTTCTCATAAAGCAATGCCACCTGTTTGGTCATGAGCTGCTGCAATTGCGGAATGGAAAGATTGCCGCATATCCCTTTGAGCGTATGGGCTGCAGAGAATGCCTTCTTCTTTTC
Source organism: uncultured Lachnospiraceae bacterium (assembly GCA_945836355.1). Classification (GTDB taxonomy): domain Bacteria; phylum Bacillota; class Clostridia; order Lachnospirales; family Lachnospiraceae; genus RGIG4057. The sequence goes on from CAMALD010000040.1 coordinate 3,055, forward strand.
CTGCGCGGCAACCGCTTCGACCAGCCTGCCGTAGTTCGGGTCGTCGGGAAACCTTCTTAGAAACCGTTCATACATCGGCATATTACCCAAAAGCCGTTTGACCGCTTCCGATACCGCAACACCTTCCTGCTCCAGATGCTGCTTTGCTGCCTCATCCATGTCCTGCATCCCCTTTCTATATAAAGCTTCATCGGATGGCAGACTTTCTGTTCCATAATCTGATTATGTCAGTATATCATAATCCTCTCACTTCTTCAATCTTTACTTTTCGCAGGCTTAGTCCCGGATGGATAAATCAGCTGTATTATTTATCGCATATGCTTCACCGAACGCCCGGTCAGCACATGCCCCTCCACCACGAGGCGTTCCACAATCGCCGTCTTCGGCTTCTCAATCATCTGAATCAGACTCGTCGCCGCTTTTCTTCCCATCGCATCCGAATCCTGCTCCAGCGTCATCAGCGGAGGCTCCAAAGCCTTGGCATAGCTGATACCGTCGTATCCGACTACCGAGATATCCTCCGGTATGTTCATATTGCGCTGCTTAATCAGATTGATGCCCCCGATTGCCGTAAAATCATCCGGATACAGGATGCAGGTCGGCGGCTCCTTCAAATCCAAAAGCTTTGCCGTCATTTTCGCTGCCGTTTCGGTGTCCCCGTACTGGCACACCAGTGTATACTCCTCCGGCACATCCAGGGAAAGCTCATCCATAGTGCGATAAAAGCTCGCCAGGCGGTCCCTCGATACCGAAGAATCAGCGCCGTGAATAAAAGCAATGCGGCTGTGTCCGTGCGCATGCACTTGTCTGACCAGATCTCTCATGCCCCGCACATTATCCGAAATCACGGCTGTTGTGTTGTTAAAAATGTGGTCAATCGTCACTACCGGAATGCCGCTGTTCACCAGCTCCACGACCTCAGGGGCCTCGAAGTCAATACATGCAATCACAACGCCGTCAACCCCGCGGTAACGGCAATGCTCCGTGTAGGTCATCTCCCTTCCGCCGATGTGATTGTTGATAAAGGTGATATCATACCCCCTCGTCTCCGCTTCTTCCTTCACTCCCTGAAGAACCTTCGCAAAGTGCTCGTTTGTCAATCCGTTATGTGCAGCATCTAAAAACAGAATGCCGATATTGTATGTGCGATTCGTCTTTAGTGCAATCGCCGCAGAATTGGGATAATACCCCATCTCTCTGGCAACCTTATTGATGTATTCTTTTTTTTCCCTGCTTATGTCACTATAGCCATTAAGCGCCTTGCTGACCGTAGCCACCGAAACCTGACATTTTGCAGCTATATCCTTCACCGATACCATAATCTGCCTTTTCCTCCCTCGGATATCCTAAATCGTTTTCGCACTTCAATTATAGCAGTTTTCCATGAAAAATCAACCTTTTCTCAACCATAATGATGATTTTTCACTAAACAATTTCGTTTCATCTAATAACAGGTGCGAAAGCGTATGCATTCTTCCTAAAATTTGCAATATAGGAAACACAGCATCCCATATGACAATAAGGTTCCGTTTTGCATGATACAAAACGGAACCTTATTGTCACTGTTTATTTTATAATGACCGAGTTCATCAAAAGCTCATATACCTTATCACGGCGAACTGCCTTCAGAATTGCATCCTTCCCGAGTTCATCCTCTGCCTCTTCCGGAGTATCATATCCGTATTCACTCGCATATGAAGTCAGAGCATCCTGATATTCCTGGTCTGTAACCTCTATCTTTTCTGCCTCCGCTACCGCATCCAGAATCAGATACTGCTTTACCACCGCGTCTGCTTCCTCTTTTACCAGCTTCTCAAACTCCTCGTAGGTGCAGTTGAAAAACATCTGTAAAAAGTCATCCATCTCCATACCGTACATAGAAGCATAGTTAGAATAGTAGGATATGGTTTCATCGACATATGCCTGTGCGTCTGCCGGATTCAGGTCAAGAAAGGTTGAGTTCTCAATAATCTTGTCAATCACCGCAATGCGCTGCTGGTTTTCGGCATTTTCCTGCGCCTGTGCAAGCAGACCGTCATACACACTCTGGCGGTATTCCTCAACCGTAGCGCAGGAGGTCAGCTTGGCGATTGTCTCATCATTGAGCTCCGGCTCAATCATCTCCTGAATCGAATTAATCTTTACCTTATATGTGCCGGTCATGCCGAGATAATCTTCATAATAGTCATCGGCAATCGTCATTTCCAAACTGAGCTCGTCACCGGCATGCGCTCCGATTAACTGATCCTCAAACTCAAAATAATCATTTCCAAGCTCCAGGTCGTAATCCTCGCCCTGATCGACCGATTCGCCATCCACGATCAATTCATAATCGATGTTGATGTAATCGCCCTCCTGCACATCAGTACGATCCGTCACTTCCTTCAGCTCCGAATTGTTGTAGAGGAAATAATCAATTTCGGACTGTACTTCGTCATCACTGACGCTGACATCTATCTTTTCCACTTCGATTCCAATATATTCTCCAAGCGTTACACTCCCCTTCGGATTCCAATACTGACCTTCCGAAGCTGTAGAATCTGCAGTATTCCCCGGAGTGACCTCGGATGTGTCTCCAGATGCAGAATCACCATTTGAAGTCTGTCCCCCGTTCAACAACTGCCCGCTCTGACCGCTGCTATCTTCTCCATTCTCACTGCTCTTGTTTACATCCTCTGTCTTTCCGCCGCATGCGGTGATTGCAAGACATCCGCAAAGCAATACTGCCCATAATTTCTTTTTCATGCTTTACCCCTTTCTGTTATTTCACTGCTACTGCCGAATCATAGATAAACTGTTCCGCCTTTTCCATTCGGACTGTTTCTTTAATCTGCGCCTCACTGACCTGTGCCAGAAATTCTTCCTCCGACAGACTGTACATTGCTGCATAATTCTTAACCGCCTCACTGTACTCTTCGTCCGATACCGAAAACTTTTCCGCATCCACCACATAGTATAAAATCAGGTTCTTTTTTACCTGACGCTCGGCATTCTCCTTGAGCATGTTTGTAAACTCTTCCTCTGAAGAACAGCCGAAAAAGTAATAGAGGAAATCGGAGTACGAATACCCGTAATAGGTCTGATACATGGTTGCCATATTGCTGTAATAAGCTGATGTGCTCTCATACAGGCGGTTGATATCCTCTTCCAGAATACCTTCAAACTTCGCACCGTCAATCAAAGCATCCATAACGGTGGTCTTTTTATGGTTATCAGCATACTCTTCCTTTGTTTTCGCCAGATTATCGGTAATGTAATTGCGATATTCCTCCACCGTAGCGTATGAGGTGTTTTGGGCAACCAGCTCATCCGTGAGTTCAGATTCTCTCGCCACACTGATTTTGTTTATTGTGACCTGAAACAGCACCGGCTTTCCTGAAAAGTCCGGATTATTTTCGTATGGGTCAGGGAAAGCAATATTGACATCCACGGTGGAACCCTTTTTCGCACCGATTAAGCCGTCTTCAAAGCCCGGAATGAACTGTCCCGAACCGATGGTCAGATCAAAGCCGGTATCCGAACCTCCCTGAAACTGCTCTCCGTCCATAAATCCGACATAGTCGATGTTGACAACATCTCCCTCCTGTACCGTTGTACGGTCCGTGACTTCCTCCTTAATCTTATGGGTTTTGGTAAAATTCTCGAGACGCGCGTCGATTTCCTTATCACTGATGGTAGTATCGTACGGCTCATACTCTACTCCGATGTAATTCAGCTCCTTCACACTGCCGCTTACGCGCTCTACTTCTGTATTCTGCTGCTCTTCCTGCTGCTCCTGCTGTTCTTTTTCCTGTTCCTCCTGTTTATCCGAACAAGCCGTAAACATCAGACCAAGACATAACAGCCCCAGCCCGAACCGAATTCCCTTTTTCATACTGTCCTCCAATGCTTTGTATTACTGCAAAATTACAAAACTTGCCTACTCTTTATATCACATATTCGCCCAAAAAGAAAGCCTTTCTTCGAAATTCACATTTTTTTCAAACTTTCACCACCTGCTATAGAGTGATTCCTTCAAAATCACAGACCTCAAGGCAAGCCAGTGTATCGTAATCGGTCTTGCCGCAGCCCACCACTCTGGCTGCCTGATTGGTAATAGCATGCTCTAAAAAATTGCGGACATCACGGGCATTTGCAAAATTCTCCGGCTTGTTCTCACAGCGCTTTTCCAAAAATTCCTTCACGTAGGCCTGCGCCTCCTGCGACAGCGTATACTCCTGCTTTCTGCACATGCTCTCCAGAATTTCATAGAGCTCCTGAGGTGTATAATCCTCAAAATGAATAAAACGCGAAAAACGGGAACGCAGCCCCGGATTCGAACTCAGAAACTGCTCCATCAGATCCGGATATCCTGCCACAATTACCACCAGCGAGTCCCTGTTGTCCTCCATCGCCTTGAGCAGCGTATCCACCGCTTCCTGTCCGAAATCGCCCTCGCCCTTGCCCACGGTAAGCGCATACGCCTCATCAATAAACAAAATACCGCCGATGGCATCATCAATCACATCCATCGTTTTCGTCGCAGTCTGACCGATATAGCCGCCGACCAGCCCGCCGCGGTCCACCTCCACAAGCTGCCCGGTCTCAAGGATTCCGAGTGACTTATAAATCTTAGCCAGCAGCCTTGCCACCGTCGTCTTTCCGGTCCCCGGATTGCCCGAAAATACGAGGTGCTTTGACACGGAAGGCGCCTTCATATTCTTTTCTTTCCGCAGCTTTGCCACCTGCACCAGATTGACCAGATGGTTTACCTCCTGCTTTACCGCAGCAAGCCCGGTCAGCTCGTTCAACTCGGCCAGTATGCTCTCCACACTCTCCTCCGGCTCATCCTCCGGCTTTTTATCCTCTTTTTTGTCCTTTGTTCGGTTATCCTCTGACCTTCCCCGGTCATTTGCTCCGCCTGCTCGGCGGATACCCCGGTCATCCTTAAGAACCGGCCGCACATTGGCACCGCGCCGGAACAAGCCGTATTCCTTTAAAAAATTCTCCAGCATACGCATGTACTCCGACAAGCGGCAGGTCTCCTCATCCGTCGCGCGCTCATCCTGCGCGATATAGTTCTGTCCGAGCAGACGGTAGGTCTCCACAAGCGTCATCGCCTTTTTGCGTCGGTAAACAGGATCCTCCATCTTATTCCCGGCATCTGCGAGCACAAAATACTTTAAGGCGCGAGGTACCTCCGTCCGATACGCCGCTGAATTCGTGCGCTCGGTTTTGCGAAACTCCTCCAGCTCATCCACCGTAAATTCATATCCGAGAGTGCTGTTGATGAAGCCAAGCTCTTCTGTATCCACCTCGCCCTCCGCATATGAAAGATACGATAAAAATTTCAGAAATTCAAAGCGCACTGTCGCTCGGAGCGTCATTTTCTCATTCATGCCGATTCCGGCTTTATTGATTGCCGCAGCCATGCCGTAACAGGTCTCTATCAATTCATTCAATTTATCCGCCATGCTTCCCCGCCCTCTTTCTCTCTTTATGCCAGTTATCTTAACATAATTCCCGCCAGCTTGCAATCGGAAGTACCTTGAATTTGTCCCGGAGATAAAGAGTTTTTCATGCAAAACTCTTGTGCCGCTTTTGCGTCGCACCAGCGACAATGTTCCATTGCAAAAGCGTGCACATCCCCCGGATGCATTCGCATAGGAAATCTCGTTTCCTATGTGAATACAAATCAGGGAGCAGCGCCACGGATGGCGCATTGCGCCCGACGCGTCACTTATCAGAAAATGCGTCAAAACATCCTGAAAAATCAGGAACAAGTGA
>CAMALD010000041.1 GCA_945836355.1 uncultured Lachnospiraceae bacterium
TTGATTCAACCAGCAGGTGCGAAAGTCCCTTTCAAGGTTCTGATATTAAAACAAGTATTTGGTCCGGTTATTTCAGATACGATGCACTAGAACAGACTGTCATACAGGGAGCCTGTAGACAATGCGGAGTAATTACCGCTGTTCGTGTAGGTGCTTGCGTTTGCATTATTCGCCGATTTAATCAGCTGCTCGGATACCTTGGTGATATCGGAAGCGCGCTGACCGATGCCGTAAGCATAGGAGCCGTAGCCGCCAAACAACGTCTTGAGATCATTCACATCGGCGCTCCTTAGCTTATCCTCGTCAACCGTCAGCTTGTTATCCGCGCCGACCGTAATCCCCACGCGATTTAACAGGTTCTTGTTCGTTGCTGTTGTCTTTGCCATCATAGCGGTCTTGCGGAGAATAAACACGTTATCATTTTCCTGAGCGGATACGGAATCCAGCGTCTTATTGTAGGAATCCGCAAATGCCTTGACCGCAGTAGTAATCTTATCCCAGTCGTAATCCTTGGTGGTGGTCTCATTGCCCTGCTCGTCCTTTACGGTCTTTGAGACCTTTTCAAACAGACCGGAATTCTTTTTCGTCAATGCATCCACCGCATTCTTTAATGAGGAGGAATCCGTCTTGATAGAATCGAGTGCTGCAGTTTCCGCCTTGCTCACATTTGTCTTGCCGGATGTCTTATTGCTTCCGGTCGTATCATCGTTTTGCTTTGCATAGTAAGCCTTTAATAATTTCTTATAGCTGCCGTTCTTTAAGCTCATGTAATCTCCGAGAATACTGCTGCTCGAGGAAGATGAGCTTGCACTTGAAAACAAAGAACTGCTGTAATTAAAATAGCTTCCGTTAATCCCTGACATAATATGTACCTCCTTGTGCTGCATGCGTTTACATTATCCCGCTGACACCTCCGTGTGTCACGCATGTTTTTCCTCTACCGATAATATCGGCATTATCCTAGCTTTAGTTTATCGCAAACCAACATTTTTTTCAAGAGTTTTCTTAATCCTTAATCCTATTATCCGTTACCCGATTGACTTTGCACCGGAAATCTTTTAAACTTAACCTTAGGAAACAGCGTTTCACAATTCACATTCAATAAAAAGAACGAAGTATACTGATATGACAAATATTAACACTGCATTTACCCAATGGATTTCCCCTGATTCCGGTGCGTTTACTTACACCGGCCGGATTGATTTCACCGTTCCTTGCACTCCCTGCTTTCTTTACGCCGAGAGTTCTGCGGCTTTTCGCTTTCACGGTACCGGATTTTGCGTAAAGCTTAAGAATTATCACAGCTGCTATCACAATTATCTGGGCGTTGTCATTGACGGCAGCGTACAGCCGAAAATTGAAATCACCGAGCATAATACCGAACTCACGCTGCCTGTTATCTCAGGCCTTTCCGACGCAGACCACGAGGTGGTAATTTACAAGTGTCAGGATGCAGCGCACTATTTTGACTTTCTCGGACTTTATCTCCCGGAGGCTGCCGCTATGCTGCCGGCTCCCGCCCGCCCGGCAAGACGCATCGAGTGCTACGGTGATTCCGTCAGCGCAGGTGAGGTCAGCGAAGCACTCGATTATGTCGGCAAACCGGACCCGGAGGGGCATGAGGGTATCTACTCCAATGCTTGGTATTCCTACTCCTTCACGGCTGCGCGCATGCTAAATGCCGAGCTCCACGACATTGCGCAGGGCGGTATTGCTCTCTTTGATAAAACCGGCTATTTCCACGGACCGGACTATGTCGGCCTCGAAACCACCTGGGATAAGCTCCGCTATTGTGACTACTTCGGGGAGCTGACGCCGTGGGATTTCTCCCGCTATACACCGCATGTTGTCATCGTTGCCATCGGTCAGAACGATGCCAATCCGGACAATTATATGGGCAGGGATGAGGCGAAGAGTCGTCGCTGGATGGAGCATTATAAGGCGCTGATTTCCAAGCTTCGCTCCAAATATCCGAACGCCCTGATTGTGCTTGCCACCACCATCCTCTTCCATGAAAAAGCCTGGGACGATGCCATCGAACAGGTAACAAGGGAACTCGCCGACCCGAAGATTGTACATTTTCTTTATTCAAATAACGGCACCGGCACGCCGGGACATATCCGCAAGCCGGAAGCCGAACAGATGGCCCGTGAGCTTGTCGCCTTTTTAAAAGGCTTCGGCGAGGATATCTGGAACGAAAATAACTGATGCACGATACTCTGGTACAACAGCCCTTTTCCCTGAGAAATATCGCGGGGAAGGGGCTGTTTTATTCTTCCTGCGCCCCTGCCGCAAGCTCCGGTGCAAGCGCCGCATTCACCGAAATCATCGGCAGCTCAAACGCCCTTCCGACCTCCAACATATGCTCCTCACAGGTATAGCCGCTCTCGAGCACCGTGAATATCAGCACCACCGCCGGGGCGGTCTCGGACGTGAGCAGTCTCTTTACCAGACTCTCATACATCATCCTGCTTGTCGAGTCATTCCCATCGTTTACCGCAAATTCCACAAACACGAGGTCCGGTGCCTTGTCAAGCACATCCTGCTGCACCCGCAGCAGCCCGATGGTCGATGACGTGCCGGACAGCCCCGCATTGTTGTATATGATCCTGTCGTTTCCAAAGAACTCCCGCATCCAGCTCATAGTCTTATATGCATAATTCTTCCGGATGTTCACCAGATACCCCTCTGTAATCGAGCCTCCCAGATATGCTACATTTACCTTCTCGCCAGCCGCCATTCGCGAAAATACCTGCTGCAGACGAAATGTATTTCCTTCCTCCAGCGTTGCTCTCTTTGCCATATCCGATGACGCATCGCAGACCGCCTTTGCAGCCGCCACTATTTCATTGGAAAGACCTTTCCCCCATCTGCTTCACCACCGGAAGAATCCTGCAGCGTGCCCAGGGCGTCCCCTGTGGTATCAGCGGAATTACCCTCCGATACATTTTCAGTTCCGTTTTTCCCGCCGGTTTCATCTGTTTTCGTGCTCTTCCCGCCGCATGCTGTAAACAGAAGGGCTGTGCCAAGCAGCAGAGCCACCAGCTTTATCGTCCTTTTTTTCATGCAATCCGCCACTTCTCTATTTTCACAAAAACCTCGCACGTGAGAGCGGAACAAAAATCCCGCTACGAAAACACATTCTCCACACCGATATCAAAAATGGCAATCACGGTTTTCCGCAATTGCCATTTCGGATTCTTTCATGATTATGCCAACTGCATTAACGCATCTGTCAGCTTTTTATTTTTCTCCTCGGCATCCTCAAAGCTCTCGCCCTTAACACCGATGTAAAACTTAATCTTCGGCTCTGTGCCGGATGGTCTTACACATACCCAGCCGTCGTTGTCCAGCTCAAAGTACAATACGTTTGACTTCGGAAGCCCGGTGCTTGTCACCTCGCCGGTAGCAAGGTTCTTAACGGTATCTGCCTTATAATCGCGGAACGCTACAACCGTGTAATCGCCAAGCTTCTTCGGCGGATTGTTGCGAATGCTTTCCATCATCTCTTTGATCTTTTCTGCACCCTCAATTCCCTTTAAGGTGAGCGTCTGCAGGCTTTCCTTGAAATAGCCGTATTTCTTGTAGATATTCAGCATCTGATCCCAGAGGGTCAGTCCCTGCTTCTTGTAGTATGCCGCTGCCTCACAGAGCATCATTACAGCCACTACGGCATCCTTATCTCTTGCGTGGGTGCCGACTAAGCAGCCATAGCTCTCCTCAAAGCCAAACTCATAGGTACCCTTGCCGGTCTGCTCAAACAGCTTAATCTGCTCGCCGATGAACTTAAAGCCGGTCAGCACCTCGATGAGACGGATGCCATACTCCTGCGCCACCTTGTCCGCCATATTGGTGGATACGATGGTCTTAATCAGCGCGCCATCCTTGGCGATGGTGCCCATTGCCTTCTTCTGGCTCAAAATGTATTCACAGATGAGCATACCGGACATATTACCGGTAAAGCTGTGATATTCTCCGGTCCTGGAATCCTTCGCATACACGCCGAGACGGTCTGCATCCGGGTCGGTGGCAAGCACAAGCTCTGCATCCTTCTCCTTCGCAAGCTTCAATGCCAAGGCAAATGCCTTTGCATCCTCCGGGTTCGGGTAGGACACGGTCGGGAAATCACCGTCCGGCTTTTCCTGCTCCGGTACTACATAGACTTTCTCAAAGCCGAGCTCTGCAAGCACGCGGCGAACCGGAAGATTGCCGGTGCCGTGAAGCGGCGTGTACACCACGCTCAAATCCTTGCCGACCTCTCTTGCGATTTCCGGATGGATGACCAGCTTCTTCAACTCCTCGATATATGCATCATCGATTTCCTTGCCAATCTCATGGTAAAGTCCCTTTGCCTCGGCTTCAGCACGGCTCATGGTCTTCACTGTGTTGAAATCGGTAACGTTGTTTACCTCATTGATAATCTGCTCGTCCTTCGGGTAGGTAACCTGTGCGCCATCCTCCCAATACACCTTGTAGCCGTTGTATTCCGGCGGATTGTGGCTGGCGGTGATCACTACACCTGCAATACAACCAAGCTTGCGCAATGCATACGAAAGCATCGGTGTCGGGCGAAGGGACTCAAAGCGGTATGCCTTGATGCCGTTTGCACACATGCAGAGTGCAACCTCCTCCGAAAACTCAATTGACATATGACGGGAGTCGTATGCGATGGCGATACCCTTATCCTGACCGCCCTCCTTGATAATGAAATTGGCAAGTCCCTGTGTTGCCTTGCGCACGGTATACAGATTCATGCGGTTGGTGCCCGCACCGATCACACCGCGCAGACCACCGGTACCAAACTCCAGATCACGGTAAAAACGATCTTCAATCTCTGCGTTGTTCCCCTCAATCGACTTTAATTCCTCTTTTGTCGCATCATCAAAATACGGATTTACGCACCATTCCTGATACTTTTCTAAATAGCTCATTATCCATCTCCCTTTCTTTTCACCGCAGATATCTCGGTTTTTTTGACTGGATATATTTTACCACATTTCCCGCTGATTATCAAGGCAAGAATATCCTGAATTTCCGCATCATGTGATATTGCATTATCCACACGACGAACCCACCGGGAGGGCGCAATTCTCTATCTTTGTGCCTGTAATATCTCCAGATTTTTGCGAATCAGCTCACAGCGCTGTGCCACGCACTCCACGGAGCGAAGCGGGTCAGAAGATTTCCATATATTCCTTTCATTCCTCCGTAGACTTCAAAGTTTAAGATACGATGCACTAGGCTGTAATCACCGAAATCAAATAGAAATCGTTGCCCGGCTGCTCCGGCTTTTCCTCGATGGTAATCCGAAGGGTATGCCTGCCGCTGGGCAGCCCTTGGGCAATGCTCTGCAGATAACAGCAGTCACCCTAGGTCTCATCAAAATTGGCATCCAGGATGACTGCATTTTTCTCATTGCCGTCGACCACTGCCCTCGCAACGGGAGCAGGTTTCCGAATGGTTTTTCGGAACTGCACAGATATGTATGACGCCTCCACCGTAATCTCAAAGAAGCTGCCTTTCTCCATCGCAGACCATCCGTTTTTGAATACATCCGCCACACCGTATTCCTGCACACGCTCGTCAGCCGCAAACCCGCTCATACTCATCTGCACACCCTCAGCAGGTAACGGAAGATGAATTCCGTTCTGATAGCGCACTGACTGTTCAAAACGGTTTGGGGTAATCGTCTTTTCCGGCATGATATACGGAGCTTCCACCCCCTCTTTCAGCGCATCCGTTTCCTCTATGTTGCGCTTTATTTTCTCCAGCAGATGGCATATAACATCTGCTACCATGCGGTGTCCCTTATCATTCGGATGCAGATTGTCCGGCGTAATCTCCTGCGCGGAAATTCTTCCGGCACGGATTTCCTCGAAAATGCTTTCCTTCATCGACACAATCGGCAAATCATAATAACGTCCGATGGCATTATGCACCTCCTGAGCGTTTACACCGTCGTCATACTGCACATTGTTAAACATAAACAGTGCCGGAGCCGACTTCGCAGACAGGATTCTGCGCACAATTCCCTCAAAGGTCTCCTGAAAAAACGCCTGATTGCTGTCGTTGACCGAAAACTCCAAAAACACCACATCCGGCTCGTACTGCAGCAGGTCACTTTCCACGCGGGCTACTCCGAACTGGGAGGTGGTGGCACCGATTCCGGCATTGATGTAAGTGAATTTTGCATCCGGATAGGTCGCCTGCCACCAACGAAACACCTGATATGCGTAACAATTTAAAAACAAGGTGCAGACGCACTTACGAGTTTAATCGTAAACGCGACTGCACCTTGATATTTTATTGCCCGTATTTATAAATCAGTGATAAACATAGCATCCCCAAACGAAAAGAACCGGTATCCTTCCCTCACCGCTTCTGCATAAGCGGCAAGTACATGCTCTCTTCCCGCAAGGGCAGATACCAGCATCAGTAACGTGGACTCCGGTAGATGGAAATTGGTTATCAGACAATCCAGCACCTTAAACCGATATCCCGGATATATAAAGATTTCTGTATCTCCCTCACCCGGCTTTACGAATCCGTCTTCGTCCGCTGCAGATTCCACCGTCCGGCAGCTCGTTGTTCCTACACAGATAATGCGGCCGCCTTCCCGCTTCGTGCGATTGATTTTTTCTGCCTCCTCCGGCAGCACCCGGTAAAACTCCGAATGCATGTGATGAGCCAGAATATCTTCTTCCTTTACCGGTCGGAAGGTTCCCAAGCCCACATGCAGCGTAACATGTGCGATGGTTACCCCCATTGCCTCAATCTTTTCCAGAAGCTCTCCGGTAAAATGAAGGCCGGCGGTAGGTGCAGCAGCAGACCCCTCATACTTTGCATAAACTGTCTGATAACGGTTTTTATCCTGCAATACATGGGTGATGTATGGCGGCAGAGGCATCTGCCCCAGCCGGTCCAGAATCTCCTCAAAGATCCCGTGATAGTAAAACTTAACCAGCCGATTGCCCTCTTCAACAATATCCAGCACCTCTGCACGAAGCAGTCCGCCTCCGAACTCGATTATCGTCCCAGGCTTTGCTTTCCTGCCCGGCTTAACCAATGTCTCCCAGATATCATTCTCCCGCCGCTTCAGCAAAAGCAGCTCAATCTGTGCTCCCGGCTCCCCCGGCATAAAGCCAGGTCTGGTCTCCCCAGAAACGATGCGGGTACCTATGAGTCTCGCCGGAATCACCTTGGTGTCATTGATTACCAGACAGTCACCCGCCCGAAGATACTGCGTCACATTGCGGAACACCTCGTGCTTCCATTCTCCCGTCTCTTTATCCATCACCAGCAGTCTCGAGGAAGAACGGTCCTCCAAAGGATCCTGGGCAATCAATTCCTGCGGAAGTTCAAAATAGAAATCCTGTTTTTTCATATATGATTACGCTTCCTTCGCCTTCTTTTTATAAAAGAAATACCAGATGGTACCTGCAAGGCAAATGGACGAATAGGTACCGGAAATAATTCCTGCCATCAGCGGAACCGAAAACTCACGGATAGCTGATACCCCGAAGATAGAAAGGACTAGTACCATGACAAAGGTTGTAAGGGAAGTATTGATACTTCTCGAAATTGTCTGGCTGATGCTGGCATTGACCACATCCTCCACACTGTCCTTTTTCAGGCGTTCCTTCATATTCTCGCGAATGCGGTCAAATACAACGATGGTAGCATTGATCGAATATCCGACCAGAGTAAGCATGCATGCGATAAATGCATTACCTACCGAAATACGTGCAACCGCATAAATCATCAGGGTAAAAATAACATCATGTACCAGCGCAAGAACGGAGCTTGCCGCAAAGCCGAGGTTCTTGAACCGAATCCAGATGTACAGCATCATGCAAAGTGTTGCCACAAGCACTGCAACAATCGCATCCCGCTTCATCTCACTGCTTACCGTACCACTGATGCTGGTCGATGTGATGTCCTGTCCGCTCACACCGTAGCGCTCGTTCAACGCACTCTCAAGCTTCGCCTTATCCTCCGTCTCCAGCACCTCAGTCTTGATGATAGCTGCATTCTCACCCTGAATCTGCACTACCTCGCCCTTAACGCCAAGCGTATCGTCTACAAGCTGCTCGAGCTCCTGATTGGATGGCACATCGCCGTTAAATGCAATCTCCGTAGAGGTACCGCCCATAAAGTCAAGACCATAATTCAGTATATTACCGGTGGATGCCCTGCTCACAATCATGGCAACCAGACATACCGCAACAATAGCACACACACCGATTACATATTTTATACCATGCTTTGTGAAATTGATGCGCTTTGCATCTTTCTTCACGCCGAAATACTTTTCCTTATCAAAGCCCACATTGTAGAACGCATTCAAAATAAACTTCGTCACAAACAAAGCAGTCGCCATCGAAAAGATGATACCGATTGCCAGGGTCTGCGCAAAGCCCTTGATGGTACCGGAGCCTAGGAAATACAGTACTACCGCAGCAATCAGGGTGGTAACATTGCCGTCGATAATTGCGGACAATGCCTTCTCAAAGCCCAGCCGGATGCTGGAGCGCACAGTCTTGCCCGTGCCAATCTCCTCACGGATACGTGTGAAAATGACAACATTGGCATCCACCGCCATACCGATGGAAAGAATAATACCTGCAATACC
>CAMALD010000042.1 GCA_945836355.1 uncultured Lachnospiraceae bacterium
AATGATGAAAGAAAAGGTTATTCTTGCATATTCCGGTGGTCTGGATACAACAGCAATCATTCCGTGGCTGAAGGAAAACTATGATTATGAAGTTGTCTGCTGCTGTATCGATGTAGGACAGGGCAACGAGCTTGACGGTCTGGAGGAGCGCGCAAAGCTTTCCGGCGCATCCAAGCTGTACATTGAACATATCACCGACGAATTTGTGGATGAATATGTAATTCCGTGCGTGAAGGCCGGTGCTGTCTACGAGAACAAATATCTGCTCGGCACCTCCATGGCTCGTCCGGTTATCGCCAAGAAGCTGGTTGAGGTTGCCCGCAAAGAGGGCGCTGTCGCAATCTGCCACGGTGCTACCGGCAAGGGCAACGATCAGGTGCGTTTCGAGCTCGGTATCAAGGCGCTGGCTCCTGATTTGAAGATCATCGCTCCGTGGCGCTGCAACGACACCTGGAAGATGAAGTCTCGTGAGGATGAAATCGAGTATTGTAAGGCACACGGCATTGACCTTCCGTTTGATGCCAGCCACAGCTACAGCCGTGACCGCAATCTCTGGCATATCAGCCATGAGGGTCTTGAGCTTGAAGACCCGGCAAACGCTCCGAATTACGACCACCTGCTGGTTCTCGGTGTTTCCCCTGAAAAGGCTCCGGATGAAGGCGAGACCATCTCTCTTACCTTTAAGGAGGGCGCTCCTGTCGCATTGAACGGCAAGGAGATGAAGGCGTCCGATATTATCGCCGAGCTGAATAAGATTGGCGGAAGAAACGGCATCGGTATCGTTGATATCGTTGAGAACCGTGTTGTCGGCATGAAGTCCCGCGGAGTCTACGAGACACCGGGCGGCACCATCCTCATGGAAGCACATACCCAGCTCGAAGAGCTGATTCTCGACCGCGACACCCTTGCATATAAGAAGGGCATCGGCGACAAGTTCGCAGATGTAGTTTACGAAGGAAAGTGGTTTACACCGCTTCGCGAGGCACTTCAGGCATTTGTTGAGTCCACCCAGAAGTATGTGACCGGCGAAGTGAAGGTTAAGCTCTACAAGGGCAACATCATCAAGCAGGGCACCACCTCCCCATACTCTCTTTACAATGAGAGCATTGCTTCCTTCACGACCGGCGATCTGTACGATCATCACGATGCAGAGGGCTTCATCAATCTGTTCGGTCTTTCCCTGAAGGTTCGTGCTATGATGATGGAGGCAAACAAGAAGAATCAGGATAAATAAAAAATTAACCCCTTTCCTTTCGGATTTGGGCAAAAAAAACTCCGGCTGCCGGTTTTCCTTCCGGCAGTCGGAGTTTTTTATTATCGGAAATTGCGACAATTTCCGATAATGTATAAAGCGCTCTGTTATGGATTTGTGCTCTTATTCCTGGTTTTGCGATAAATCAGGCTTTGGTATGAGAGCTTTCTCATATCAGCGATAAATGATATCCTCTCTCTTCGGACCGTTGGATACCATGGAAATGCGCACCCCAATCTCCTTCTCAATAAACTCAATGTACTTGCGGCAGTTCTCCGGGAGCTCTTCGTAGGTACGGATGCCGCGAATGTCACACTTCCAGCCCGGAAGCTTCTCATATACCGGCTTTGCCTTGGCAAGCTGTGCGGTAACCGGGAAGTCCTTTGTTACCTTGCCGTCAATTTCATATCCCACACATACCGGAAGTTCATCCAGATAGCCGAGTACATCCAGCACGGTCAATGCAACCTCTGTTGCCCCCTGCATACGGCAGCCATACCGGGATGCCACTGCATCAAACCAGCCCATACGGCGCGGTCTTCCGGTCGTAGCACCAAACTCACCGCCATCACCACCGCGACGACGCAGCTCATCCGCCTCATCACCGAATATCTCACTGACAAACTCACCTGCACCGACTGCGGAAGAATATGCCTTCACGACGCAGATGATATCCTTAATCTCGTACGGCGGGATACCTGCACCGATTGCTCCGTATGCGGCAAGTGTGGAGGAGGAAGTAACCATCGGATAGATTCCGAAATCCGGATCCTTCAGAGTTCCGAGCTGTCCCTCGAGCAGTACGGTCTTTCCTTCCTTAAGTGCCTCATGAATGAACAATGCGGTATCGGCCACATAAGGTGCCACCATATCACGATACTCCAACAAAGTCTTATAAAGCTCTGCCGGGTCAATGGCAGGCTTATGGTACATATGCTCAAGCAGAATATTCTTCTGCTCCAGCACACGCTCAACCTTCTCTTTTAACAATTCCTCATCAAACAGCTCCGAAACCTGAAAACCGATTTTCGCATACTTATCGGAATAGAACGGAGCAATACCGGATTTGGTAGAGCCGAAGGACTTCTTGCCCAGCCGCTCCTCCTCATACTCGTCAAAAAGAATATGATACGGCATCATAATCTGTGCGCGGTCGGATACCAGAATCTTCGGCTTCGGAACACCACGGTCCACAAGCGACTGTATCTCCTTGCACAGATACGGGATGTTTAATGCGACACCGTTGCCGATAATGCTGGTCGTATGATCATAAAATACACCAGAAGGCAGCAGGTGCAACGCAAACTTGCCATATTTGTTGATGATCGTGTGCCCCGCATTGCTTCCGCCCTGAAAACGCACGATAATGTCAGAGGTTTCGCCGAGCATATCCGTAATCTTACCTTTACCCTCGTCGCCCCAGTTTGCTCCTACAATTGCTCTTACCATAGTACTCCTCATTTCTGTGCTGAATGAATTTTTTGAAACTCTCAGACTGCGTTTTTACAGCCTGCACTTCTGTCTGCGCGCAACAGCACTTTGGCACAGCGCAGTGAAAGCTTCACGACTTTCGTATTATACTACATTTGCTGCTATAAGTAAATTGCATAATGATGATTTTTGGCAAATTTTTATACATCCTTACCGGATGCCGGTCGCACCGATACCTCCCCGGTCCTCCGCCTCCAGCCTTTCAACCTCCTCAAAAACAAGCTGCGGCTGATTTTTTTCAATCCGGAACTGGCAGATTCGGTCGTTCTTTTGAATCCGCGTGTCACGAAGCGCATATGCCGGCATGTACCACCAGTCATTCGGACCACAGTAAGAATGATCCACGATTCCGCAGTGGTTTGTCTGAATGATGCCAAAATTCTTGTAGGTGCTGCTACGCGGCACAATATGAGCCTCATAGCCTTCCGGCAGCTCCATCGCCACGCCGAGCGGTATCAGCTTGAACTCGCCCGCCTTAAGCACAACATCCTCCGCCGCACGCAGATCAATCCAATCGGATTTTCCGTCAATATAGCGCAGACGCTCAATGGAATCGTCTAAATACTGAATCTTGATTTTTTCCATGCTGCATTCCCCTCTTTCCCTAGTACTCTTACGTTGCCCTCGCATACAAATCGTTTTCACGCCGTTTCTTTCATCCGCATTTTCCTCGGGCATCGTATCTTAAAATCGTCCGGCCATCCGGCAAACGATGTACTAGAATTCCTTCAGGAACGCCTCGTAGCCCTTCATCGCCTCATAGACGTCGGACTTGCTGGTAATCTCCCACGGAGCATGCATGTTCAGCACCGGCACGCCGCTGTCGATGACCTGCATATTGTACTGTGCCATGATATATGCGATGGTTCCTCCGCCGCCCTGGTCCACCTTGCCCAGTTCAGAGGTCTGGAAGGAAACCTTATTCTTCTCCATAGCATTGCGCAAGGCTGCCATGAATTCTGCATTCGCGTCATTGCAGCCGCTCTTTCCGCGGGCGCCTGTATACTTATTAAATACCAGACCGCGCCCAAAATAGGCTGTGTTCTTGCGCTCGTTGACACTCGGATAGTTCGGGTCGAACGCTGCGGAAACATCGGAGGAAAGCATTACCGAGTTGGCAAGTGCACGGCGCACCTTTAATTCGGAGTAATCGCCCATGCGGTCCAGCAGCTCTGCCACAGTATTCTCAAAGAAACGGGAATGCATGCCGGTAGCACCGATGCTGCCCACCTCTTCCTTATCAACCAGAATGCATACAGCGGTACGGTCAGTCTCCTTGGCATGGAACAATGCCAGCATTGATGTGTAGGCACATACTCTGTCATCCTGCCCGTAACCGTATACCATGCTGCGGTCAAGACCGTAATCCCTCGCTTTACCGGCCGGAACCACCTCAAGCTCTGCGGAAACGAAATCCTGCTCCTCCACATCATACTGTTCCTTCAAGATACGGAGTACATTTTCCTTTACGGCATCCTTCTCCTCATCCTTAAGAGGAATGCTGCCGATGTTGACATTCAGGTCCTCCCCTTCGATGACCTTTCCCGCATTCTTCGCCATCTGGTCAGCGGACAGATGCACCAGCAGATCGCTGATGCCTACCACCGGATCATCCTCCTTCTCACCGATTGCAACCGACACCTTTGTGCCGTCCTTCTTAACAAAAACACCGTGAATGGCGAGCGGCAGTGTTACCCACTGGTACTTTTTGATTCCGCCATAGTAATGGGTATCCAGATATGCCATCTCGGTATCCTCATACACCGGAACCTGCTTGATATCAATGCGTGGGGAGTCGATATGTGCTCCCAAAATCTTCATGCCCTTTTCCAGAGGCTCTTTTCCTGCAATGAAAAGCACTACAGCCTTTCCCATATTCGTTGCATAAAGCTTATCGCCCGGCTTAACCTTCTTCACCGTCATCAGATCCTTATAGCCCTGTTCCTTCGCCTGGCGCACCACCTCATCCACGCACTCGCGCTCGGTCTTGCAATCCGAAATAAATTTCTTGTAGCCCTCATTGACCGTAAAAACTTCCTTGGTCTGCTCCGCCGTATATTTCAACCAGCTGTTCTTATTTGCATCCTTCTTGTTTGCACCCTTCTTGCCGGCCTTCTTCGACTCAGCCTTTTGGGATTCCTGTTTCTTTTCAGCCATATACACCCTCATTCCCCTGCACCTTGTGCAGCACTATTTTTCGTCTCCCATCATACCACAATTCCGCAAGAAATACAACCCTGCCTTGCGTTTCCCGCATTTCTCCTACTGCACGCCGCGGTGAAAATGCCCATGCGTCCATTCCTCGTGCATTAAGTCCATATTTCCTTTCAGAATCTGTGCCGCCTGCTGTCCGCTTTCAAAGGTAAAATCATATCGCAGCATGCACGGCGAAAGCTCCCTGATCTCCTCCATGCAGTCCGTCAGATTCAGGCACTGCGCACTGTAGATGATATTGTAACAGAATCTGCAGCACTGCTGCACCGGAAGCACCTTTTGCTTGCGGTCCCGGATATACATGACCGGAACAGCCCCGGCATCCCTGCCTTCTGCCTTTTCCAGCAGGCAATCCGCCTTATTCCTTCTGACGCATTGTGCGGATACCATCAGCGGAATCCTTCCGTAAACAATCAGTTCCATATCCTGCACACCGAGCTTTTGCAGCTGCGTGCGGTTTTCTTCATAGGAAGCGGTAAACCGGCTGACTCCCTGCTTTGTAAACCACTGCTTTGCCATCCGGTTCATGGTATAAAGCTTCCCGTCCGCCTGAATCATTCGCCCGTTCAGATGCTGCGCCCACTCATGAGCCACCAGATACAGCTCCTCATAATTCTGAATCAGAAATCCGGCTACGTTTTCGTCCAGCAGCAATTCTCTCCGGGAATTAAGCCAGTCATAAGTGGCTGCCCTGCACACGGCCGGCATGCGGATGAAAAACTCCACCCGTTTTGCCTTTGCAGCCGCAGCATACTCCGCAATTTTTTCTGCCGGCAATACCGAGATATCATAATACACTCTTGTCACTCTGCCGTCCGCGAGCACCGCGCAAAGCTGGTCTTCCGATAAAACACTCGCAGAAATTCCGGTTTGCGTGAAGCTTTGACTCACTGCATCACGCAGAAAATCACTCATCCTTTCCCGGTTTTCGATGAGCTTATTATCCATATTCCCCTCATCGCAAAAGGCAGCTTTCTTCGGCTCATTGCGGTATCCGCGCTTTTTTGTCCGGACGATTTCTGCCTCCAGCTCCTTTATTGCCTGCCTGCGCAGCTCGTTCAGGCGCGATACCGGAATGAACACCTCGCCCTCAAGACAGATATCCAGTTTATGAAAAACAAAAAACGTGTCCCCGGTCTTCATCAGCTGCGCGCGTATTTTATCTCCGCTCACCGGCTGCTTTAACGCCGCCTGCGTGATGTCGCCGCGTACCGTCACGGTTAACTGTTCCGTTTGTGCCCGATTCAGATAAAGTGTCAGCTCCGCCGGTTCCCCGACCTTTGCCGTAAACACGCCGTCAATGCCAATCTGCGGCTCCGTATCATAGTACCGTGACGATATCTCCGACAGCAGCTGCTGATTTCTGGTCCGGTACACCGGCTCACCGGCACACACCTTCAGTCCGGGCGTAAAATTGGTCTCCAGCTTTCCGTTCGCGTCATAATCCTGTCCCAGTGTGAATTCATAGACCACATTTTCGCTGTTTGCGCTCTTCCTGCGGATTTCCAGGATATCCTGCGCCTTAAGCCTCTCTTTGTTACGAATCACCGCCCGGTTCTTTTTGACCTCCGCAACGTCCCCGACATATACACCGCTGTGGTTCGGGCGAATCATGGACATCATGCTGCGCCCGTTATGACAGTGGTAATAACCGCCGGAAAATCCGCCCCGGTTATACAAATCCTGCAGCTCCTGCATGGCCTGCCGCAAAACCTCCGGATGCTCCCTGTGAAACGCCTCATAGCGCTCCCTGCCAAGCTCTAAGTAACGGTCAACCTCTGTCCGGTACGCGGCAGCCACGCCCGCGGCATACTCGTAGCGCTTCATTCGCCCTTCAATCTTAAAGGAGTCAATGCCTGCCTCCACCAGCTCCGGCACCATATCCAGCGTGCAGATATCCTTGGGTGAAAGCAGATATAAGCCGTTTGACTCCTGTTCCTGCAGGGTCTGATATTCCATCCGGCAGGGCTGTGCACACCTGCCCCGGTTACCGCTCCTTCCGCCGATCATGCTGCTCATCAGGCACTGGCCGGAATAGCAATAGCACAGGGCGCCATGCACAAAGGATTCGATTTCAAGCGCAGTGTTCTCCCTTAAGCGCCGCAGCTCGCAAAGCCCCAGCTCTCTGGCATTGACCAGGCGCGTAACCGGTGTATTCTCAAAGCACCTCGCGCCCTCCGCCATCGTTAGGCTCATCTGCGTGCTCGCATGAATCGGCAGCCCCGGGAACTCATCGGATACAAATGCCATGACACCGGCATCCTGCACAATAACCGCGTCCAGCCCCTCTTCATAATAAGGCTTCAGATAATTCCGAAGCTCCTCCCCCATCTCATCCTCCCGCAGCAGGGTGTTTACCGTCATATACAGCTTTCTGCCGTGAATGTGGGCATAATCAATTGCCGCCAGCATCCCTTCCCTGTCCGGATTGTCCGCAAATGCCCGCGCGCCAAAACGGCTGCCTCCCATGTACACTGCGTCTGCGCCCGCACCGATTGCGGCGCGCAGGCTGTCCATGGAGCCAGCCGGTGCCAATATTTCTACCTTACGTTCCTTTGATTTGTTACTCATTCTTTTCCGCTTTTCATTCCCTTTCTGATGCCCTCCAGCTCTGTTTCGAGACGGATATTCTTCTTCTCCTCCTCATAGCGCTCCTGCTTTGCCCTCTCCAGCTCTTTGGCCATAGCATCCAGCTTGGTCTGCAAAGAAATAATCTCATGCTTAAGTTCAAAAATTTCGTTGCTCTTGACATCGCTATCATTCTCTTTATTCCGCATCTGATCCTTCAGCTTAAAATAATCGTCTGCAATATTGAGATGCATCAGCACATTCTTCATATCCGCATCGAGCAGACGGTATGACGGCTGGTTTTTGAATTCCGCATATTTCTCATTGATGTAGGAAGCCACCCTCTGCATATACTCTCCGCTCTCATATCCGCTCAGCGTATATTGTTTTCCGTTGATAATAACCTCTGTGCTTGTCTGCTTATTCATACCACTGCTTCCTCCGTAACATTATTTCCTGATACCCAAATGGGAATATGCCAAGTCCGTTACCATTCTGCCCCGCGGGGTACGCACAATAAGACCGTTCTGCACCAGATACGGCTCGTAGACCTCTTCCACCGTGCCTGCATCCTCGCCGATGGTAGCCGCCACCGCCTCGATTCCGACCGGTCGCCCGGCAAACTTTTCCATCATTGCCAGCAGAATTTCGCGGTCAATGTGATCCAATCCCAACCGGTCCACCTCCAAAAGGTCCAGTGCATGCTCCGCCACCTTCTTCGTGATTTTTCCGTCATATTTCACCTGTGCAAAATCACGCACTCTTTTTAGCAGGCGATTAGCCAGCCTCGGTGTCCCTCTCGACCTTCTTGCAAGCTCCAGCGCGCCCTCCTCTTCCATCTCCACCTGCAAAACATTGGCTGATCTCAGGATAATCTCTTTCAGTTCCTCCGTGGTATAAAATTCCAAACGGTTTACCACGCCAAAGCGGTCCCTTAACGGCGCTGTCAGCATACCCGCTCTGGTTGTCGCCCCCACAAGAGTAAACTTCGGCAGC
>CAMALD010000043.1 GCA_945836355.1 uncultured Lachnospiraceae bacterium
CTTGGTGAGATTACCGGCGCTATTATTTCCGTCAAAGAGGGCATGACCTGCACGGAGGAGGAGATTAACGAGTTCTGCAAGGGACTGCCGCGCTATAAGCGCCCGAAGAAGGTTATCTTTGCCGATGTGCCGCGCAATGCGACAGGAAAGATTGAGAAGCCTGCGCTGCGCAAAAAATACGGTGCCGACCAGCTGGTGGCACAGCAGAATCAGGGCTGATATGAGGAGTAACTCGCTGGGAGAAATCATTCGGTCGCTGAGAAAGCAGGCCGGTTTATCACAGGAGGAGCTTGCGGACGGGATTTGTTCTCCTGTGTCGATATCACGCATTGAAAACGGGACGCAAATGCCGTCAGGTAACGTGCTGGATAAAACAATGGAAGCAATTCGCATGGGAGAGGAATTGCTGGCAGCATTAAAAAAGCATAAAAGTGTATTGAGAGAATATCTGGTGATTAAGATTAATCTGGCGTTTAATCTCGCACAATTCATGGAGAAGGAAAAGCGATACAAAGAAGCGCTAATTACCATCCGTAATAATGTCACACTTTACGGCGCTTTTTCAGAAAATGAAATCCGCGCTGCAATTCAATCCGCAGGTCTGGAGGAAGTGATTCGTAAGCTCCCGGACGGCATTGAAACACAGGTGGAGGAGAACGGAGCGCGTTTTTCCGGAGGAGAAAAACAGCGGATTGCGATAGCTCGCGCGATTTTGCACAAAAAGACAGTTTTTCTCGTGGATGAGGCAACCTCGGCGCTGGACAACAAAAACGCAAAGATAGTCGAAGAGAGTATTCTCGCTATGGAGGATGTGACCTGTATTACTGTCACACACCATCTTAATCCGGAAAGCGAGAAAAGGTATGACGAAGTGTTAAAAATGGAAGATGGAACATTGGTGAAAAAGGAATAATATGAAAAGGCATGTCACATAACGGCATGCCTTTTCATATAAACGGTATTTGCGAAACGTCAACTGATACCGGAGGACGCGCAGCCGCTGCTTTACTTTCCGAGTGCGGTCTTCTGTGCCACGGTTGTGGTCTTATCGTAGCAGGCGAAAGCATTGTCGACAAGGCTCTTGTCCGGCTTTGGCGTAAAGAGGCTGACTACCGGTACAATCACGAGACCGGCGAGCATTGCGATGGCACCGCAGTTAATCGGGGAGCGCATGATTTCCGGAAGCACTTCCTTTGCAAACATATCCACCAGCATCAGCCCGGAGCCGAAGAAGAAGGATACGTAGCAGGCTGCCTTGGTGGTCTTTTTCCAGTACAGGGAGTACAAAAACGGTGCAAGGAATGCGCCCGCCAGTGCACCCCAGGAAATACCCATGAGCTGTGCAATGAAGGTGATGGCGCTCTTGTACTGAACCAGCGCAATTACAGCGGAAATTGCGATAAACACGACAACCAGAACGCGAATCATCAAAAGCTGCTTTTTCTCACTCATCTTTTTGACGAAATTGTCCTTCAGGAAATCGATGGTTAACGTGGAGCTTGATGCGATAACCAGCGAGGAAAGCGTGGACATGGAGGCCGACAGTACAAGGATTACGACAAGAGCAATCAGTGCCGGGCTCAAATTCTGCAGCATGGTCGGGATGATGGAGTCGTAACCGTTTGCCTTGACGTCAATCTGGTCGGAGAAAAGTCTTCCGAAGCCGCCGAGGAAGTAGCAGCCGCCCGCCACAACCAGTGCGAAGATGGTGGAAATGATGGTGCCCTTCTGGATAGCGCCCTCATCCTTAATCGCGTAGAACTTCTGTACCATCTGAGGTAATCCCCAGGTTCCGAGGGATGTGAGGATGACAACAAACATCAGGTTCAGCGGGTCAGGGCCGAAGAACGATGCAAATACGCCCGGAGCGTCGGAAACGCTGGCGTCGGAGACCTTCGCGAGACCCTCGTAAGCTGCCATAAATCCGCCCTTGCTGTTTAAGATGGCGATGATAATCGTCACGATGCCGCCCAGCATGATGATACCCTGAATGAAGTCATTGATTGCGGTTGCCATGTAGCCGCCCGCGATAACGTAGATGGCGGTCAGCACTGCCATCAGAATGATGCAGACGGAATAATCGATATTAAACGCCATTCCGAACAGTCTGGACAAGCCGTTGTACAGGGATGCGGTGTACGGGATAAGGAAAATGAAAATAATCACGGATGCGATAATTTTCAATGCCTTGCTGTTAAAACGCTCACCGAAAAACTGCGGCATGGTCGCGGAGTTCAGATGCTGTGTCATGATACGGGTGCGTCTGCCGAGTACAACCCAGGCCAGCAGCGAACCGATAACAGCATTGCCGATACCCGCCCAGGTAGCGGCGATACCGTATTTCCAACCGAACTGTCCGGCATAGCCGACAAACACAACGGCGGAAAAATATGAGGTACCATATGCGAATGCGGTCAGCCAGGGACCGACGCTTCTGCCGCCGAGAACGAAGCCGTTCACATCGGTGGCATGCTTGCGGCAGTACAGGCCGATGGCGACCATTACCGCAAAATACAGGATTAAAACTGCCAGTTTCATACTAAATCCTCCCAATATTTGTTTTAAGTTCTTTAGCGCTTTGACGCTTTTAATCTTTAAAGCATAAAGACATTATTACTTTAACATTTCAAAGGAGAAAAGTCAATAGAAAAGGGCATTTCCCGATTGGTTTCCCGATTGTTCCCCTATTGCTATCGCTTCTGCTGTTATAAGTTTTATTTATAACTGACGCTATTTTTTATGAATTATACAAATGAATCAATCCGTGCTATATTATATCCATCGAATAAGTCAGGGACGTATCAACCGGACCATATGAAATGAAGAGGAGGATATGAATATGAGTAAGAAGACATTGAAAGAGAGAAATTTAGCATTTGAAACCAGACAGCTGCATGTAGGACAGGAGCAGGCGGACAGCGCCACGGACGCAAGAGCGGTACCGATTTATCTGACATCGTCCTATGTGTTTCACAACAGTGAGCATGCAGCCGACCGTTTTGGATTGAGGGATGCGGGCAATATTTACGGAAGACTGACCAATCCGACAGAGGATATCTTTGAGAGAAGAATCGCAGATTTGGAGGGTGGTGTTGCAGCACTGGCAGTGAGCTCCGGAGCGGCGGCTCTTGCCTATGCGTTTCAGGCAGTGGCGCACGCAGGGGATCATATCGTGGCAGCCAAGAATATCTACGGCGGAACCTACAATCTGTTGGCACATACGCTTCCGGACTACGGCATTGAGACTACCTTTGTGGACCCGTTTGATTATGATGGCATTGAGGCAGCCATCAAGGAAAATACCAAGGCCATCGAGATTGAGACCCTGGGCAATCCGAACTCTGAGGTGGTGGATATCGAGAGAATCGCAAAGATTGCGCATGCGCATAAGATTCCGCTCCTTGTCGACAACACCTTTGCCACACCATATCTGGTGCGCCCGATTGAGTATGGCGCCGATATCGTTATCCACTCCGCGACCAAGTTCATCGGTGGACACGGAACAGCCATCGGAGGTGTCATCGTGGATTCCGGTAAGTTTGACTGGATTGCTTCGGGCAAGTTCCCGTGGCTTGTGGAGCCGAACGTATCCTATCACGGCGTAAGCTTTGCAAAGGACGCCGCACCGGCAGCCTTTGCCACCTATATCAGAGCGATCCTGCTTCGCGACACCGGCGCAACGCTCTCCCCGGTGCATGCCTTTGTTTTTCTGCAGGGGCTTGAGACACTCTCACTGCGCGTGGAGCGCCATGTGGAGAATGCCCTGAAGGTGGTGAAATACCTTGAGAGCCAGCCGCTGGTGGAAAAGGTAAACCATCCGTCCATCAGTAATAATCCGGAGCAACAGGCATTGTACAAGAAGTATTTTCCGAACGGAGGCGGTTCCATATTCACCTTTGAAATCAAGGGCGACGCAAAGAAGGCGCAGCAGTTCATTGATAACCTCGAGCTGTTTTCTCTGCTGGCGAATGTTGCGGATGTGAAATCCCTTGCAATCCATCCGGCATCCACGACCCACTCGGAGTGCAATGAGGCAGAGCTTTTGGACCAAGGCATCAAGCCGAATACCATCCGGCTTTCCATCGGAACGGAGAAGGTGGACGATATCATCGAGGATCTGGACGAGGCATTTAAGGCGATTCAGGAATAGACTTATTCTCGGACAACGTTAAAGCAATTCAGGAATAGTCTGATTCCCGGACGACGGTGCAGAATTCCATGTTGTAATAGTGAAAGAGCCGGATGGCGTCATCGTCGATAAGCTCCCCGCACATCACAATCGGCACTGCAGGCGGACAGCCCACATTGGGCAGGGCGAGAATGCGCCCCGCACATTTGCTGACAGGGAGCTCCTCGGAGGGCTGAAAATATGCCTCGCGGATGGAAATAGCCTGTTTTGGGGCAGAAAAGGAAAAGGTCGGAGGCACTCTTTTTTCCTTCTTTGGAAGGGAAAGGAGTGCTTTTTTTAGTGCCTCCAAATCGGCAGTGTCGTTTTGCGGTGTCAGCATGAAGACGAGGAAATCCCTGTCGTGAAATTCGCAGACAATGCCCTGACTTCGCAGGATATCTGCTGCTTCGTCCCCTGTGTAGCCGTATCCGGCCATCGACAGCGTAAGCTTCAGCGGCTCCTGCCCGCACAGGGTAAAGCCGTGGGAGGAGAGCTCGCTTTTCAGGGAGTAGATATCCGGAAGCATAGCGGAAAGGCGGTCAGGCAGCGTCTCCATATATGGGTTGGCAAGGTCCAAGGACTGCAGAATCAGATAGGATGGACTGGTGGAGCCGAACAGGGAAAGTGCATTTTTGACGGCCTGTGCGCCAAGCCCCGCAAACCTGCCGCCGACATGCAGATAGGCGCCTCCGGTCAGTACCGGCAGAGTTTTGTGCGCAGAATCGCAGCACATATCCGCACCGAGGTCCATCGGGTGAAGGGATTCCGGCAAAAAGCGAAGGTAAGCGCCGTGCGCATTGTCGATGAGCAGAGGGACATCGTAGCGGTGGCAGACCTCCGCAATCGCGCGGATGTCAGCGATTTTTCCGAGGTAGTCCGGCGAAGTGATGTATACTGCCGATGGCAATATGGCGCTGCTTTGCAAGCCCTGCTCTACCATGGCCGGTGTGAGCGTGATGGAGTGGTAGCTGTCCTGCGCGCCCGGATAAATCCAGTGCACATCAAAATCCAGAAGTGCGGCGGCAGTGATAAAGGTTTTGTGCGCATTTCGCGCGGCGAGAACGACTGGGCGGATACTTGCGCTGCACTTTGCACCAAGCGCGAGGCAGAGCATGGCACGAATGCACAGCGAAGAGCCCTCTGTGGAGTAATAGGTGCGACATCCAAAGAGAGCTGAGGCGTTGTTTTCGCTTGCTTTGATTATGCCGTCGGGAGCATAAAGGTTGTCCGCACCGTCGATTTCGGTGATATCCCGGTCTTCGGGACCAAGAACCGGCACCCCTTTATGTCCCGGCATGTGCAGCCGGATATTCCTGCTTTCCGAATATGTTTTCACAAAATCACAGATTGGCGTATCCATCATTTTTCATCCCCAAATTGTTCGGAGACAGCCGCCATAATGGCGCACTCCATGCGCTTGCGGAACAATTCGCAGCCGTATTTGTACACTCCTCTGACGGAACCCGTAGCGTGGTATGCGTTTGCGGCACAGCCGCCGGAGCAGTAGAGCTTTGCCCAGCAATCCTTGCAGTCCGGGCGGGCGTACACATTGCAGGCGGCGAAATCGCACTGGGTTTCATGATTGGAGACACCGTTCCACACATCACCGAGCTTGAATTTTTCCTCGCCGACGAACTGGTGGCAAGGGTAGAGGTCACCCCACGGGGTGACTGCCATGTATTCGGTGCCAGAGCCGCAGCCGGAAATACGCTTGTAAATGCACGGACCGCCGGTCAGGTCAATCATATAGTGGTAGAACGTAAACGGTCTGCCCTCCTTGCGGCGCTGAATCATCAGCTCGGCAAGCTCCTCGTACTGCTTCAGGACAATCGGCAGGTCGCTTTCGGTCAGAGCGGACGGGTCGTCCCCGGCACATACCACAGGCTCCATGCTAAGCTCGGTAAAGCCAAGGTCCAGCATGGTCTGAATATCCTTCAGAAAATCCGGGTTGTGGTGGGTAAAGGTGCCGCGCATATAGTAATTCTTGCCGCCGCGGGCCTCGACCAGCTTCTGGAATTTTGGCACGATTTTCTCCCAGCTTCCATTACCGGCATAATCCACGCGGAAGCGGTCATGCACCTCCCTGCGGCCGTCCAGACTCAGTACCACATTGCTCATCTCACGGTTGGCAAAGTCGATGACGTCATCATCAATCAAAACGCCGTTTGTGGTGAGGGTAAAGCGGAAGTTCTTGTTGTATTTCTTCTCGATACTTCTGGCGTAGGCAACCAGCTGCTTTACTACGTCAAAATTCATCAAAGGCTCGCCGCCGAAGAAATCCACTTCCAGGTTGTGGCGGGTACCGGAGTTTGCAACGAGAAAATCAAGTGCCTGTTTTCCGACCTCAAAGCTCATCAGGGCGCGTTCGCCGTGATACTTGCCCTGGCTGGCAAAGCAGTAGGAGCAGTTGAGGTTACAGGTGTGCGCGATATGCAGGCAGAGCGCCTTCACCACACCTGCCGTGCGCGCCTTCAATTCTCCTGCCATCGGCTCAAAGGTGTCCGGTGAGAAAAGCTTTCCGGCATCCTTTAGCTCTTTAATTTGGTCGTAGCATTCGGCAATGTCCGATTCGGTAACAGGCTCGCCGTCACAGCCGTTTGCATATTTTTCTTTTATCAGCGCAATAATCTGCTCCCTGCTTTGCTCTTCAAACAAAGCGATGATGTCGTAGGCGATATCATCGACCACGTGAACCGAGCCGGAGCAGATATCAAGCACAATATTGTAACCGCCTAATTTGTACTGGTGAATCATTGTAGTATCCTCCTGATTTTTTTACTTTTTTCGGAAATGTGTTTCTGCTATATCAATTAATTATCCTTTTTTGATATTCAATCTAAACTCCTCTTCAGCTTGCTTTATTCTTGCTTGAATAGCTTCAACTGAAGGTAATTGTTCTTTGATTTCTTTTATTCTTACATTATCGTAGGTGGCAACGCCCATTGGGGTCTCTATTCCACGAAATGCCCATTGAACTTCAGTTTGATTCATGTCTTTACAGATAAGAAGCCCTATTGTTGGATTATCCGATTCGGTTTTTATTAACTCATCCACAGCATTTACATAGAAATTTAGTTTCCCTGCAAATTCTGGGTCAAATGATACTACTTTCAATTCAACAACCACATAACATTTTAGCTTTATGTGGTAGAAAAGCATATCAATCTTTCTTGTTTTTCCGGCAACTATTATTTCTTTTTGTCTTCCTACAAACGCAAAACCAGTTCCTAACTCCAATAGGAATTGTGTAATATTTTGTTCTAGTGCATCTTCTAAATCAGCTTCCTCATACTCCGGCGGAAGCGCAATAAAACCTAAATCATAAGTTTCTTTTGTTATTTCCTTGGCCAGTTTACTTTGGGAAGCAGATAAATATCTATCAAAGTTTGTTATTGCTGCCCCTTTTTTATGATAATAGTCTGCCTTAATACAATTTACTAACGCATTGCGACTCCATCCCTCATTGATGGTACCTTTAATATAGAACAATGCTTCATCAACGTCTTTGCACTTTGTAATAATTTGTACATGGTGCCCCCATGGAACAAATGCAAATATTGAAGGAAAATCTATATCTCCAACAACTTGTTGGAGTTTTTGAACCACCTCTCCACTATATTGTTTCAGTTGATTGATACAAAAATCATTATAATTTTCTCCAACAAGCTGTTGTATATTTTCCGAATAGAACAAATACCATTTCTTCATATTCCAAAGATTTGTTGTGCTAAAACCCTTTGCTGATGGAAATTCATTTTGAAGATCTAAACTAACTTGTTCAACAACGCCAGCTCCCCATTTTTCATCAATTTTTCTAGTAACCAGGTCTTTTCCTAATAACCAGTTGAACATTAATTGTTCTGCGTTTATTTTAACAGCTGCTCTAACTTGTGTATGTCTATATCTTTCTTTTATTTCATACATCCATTGCGAATACTCTTTATCCAAATGAATATCATGTGACTTCACTACAATTGGTGTATCTTCCATTTTTTACTCCTAACCAATATATTTCGAATGTGCAATTTTTACATTACTCTGTTACCTGTGTGTATCTAAATGTTGTATTAATCTTCTCATGTCCAAGAAGTTTCTGCATATGTTCTATCGGCATACCTTTAAGAATTTTATTTTTTGTTCCCACAAATTGTTATAGTAGCATCAATAACATCATAGTAGCATCCTGCTGAATTACACACTGCGATGA
>CAMALD010000044.1 GCA_945836355.1 uncultured Lachnospiraceae bacterium
CCTGGATATGCACTGACAAGACGGGCACCCTCACCCAGAACCGCATGACAATCGTGCGCGCATGCTCAGGGGCAAGATTCTACGGTTTGCAGGAAAAAGAGAGTCTGCGATTGATTGAGGCAGGGGTATTGTGCTGCAATGTGAGAAAGCAGCATGAGAAAGCGGATGTGAAAAATCTGTCGGCTCAAAAGAGAAGGAGCGGCAGGCGAAAGAGCGGGCAGGATGATATACCGGACTGGCAGGGTGAGCCTACGGAGCTGGCATTCGTAAGGGCATTGGAGGAACTGGGGGGAAGAGGAGCTACAGAAAAACTGTGGCAGGAGATTGAGCGAACGGGGGAAATCCCGTTTGATTCCACGAGAAAACGCATGACAACCTTTCATAAAACACCGGATGGAAAAATGTTTTCTGTGACCAAGGGCGCACCGGATGTGCTGCTGTCCCGGTGCAGTTATTACGAGCAGGATGGAAGCATTTTGGAGATGAATGAGGCGATGCGGACAAAGATTAAGCGTGAGTATGTGCAGATGTCCGGGCAGGCACTGCGAGTGCTGGCGGTAGCATACAGCCTGGTGGACGCAGCAGAGGTGGCAGACGGAGAAAAATATGCCGGAATGACCCCGGATGCAACGCTGCCATATGCGGAAGAGCACATGGTCTTTATGGGAATGGTGGGCATGATGGACCCGCCGCGTCCCGAGGTGGCAGAGTGCGTGCAGACCTGTCTGCAGGCAGGAATTACACCGGTCATGATTACCGGAGATCATGTGCTGACCGCTGCCTCTATTGCAAAGAAGCTGGGGATTTTGCAGGATGCGTCACGGGAAGCGGTCTCCGGCGAGGAGCTTGACCGCATGAGCATGGAGGAGCTGCGCAAAAACATCCGGAATTACCGTGTGTTTGCAAGGGTGTCACCGGAGCATAAGGTGCGGATTGTAAAGGCATTGCAGGCGGAGGGAGAGGTAGTTGCCATGACGGGTGACGGAGTCAATGACGCTCCGGCGCTAAAGGCTGCTGACATCGGCTGTGCGATGGGAAAAAACGGAACGGATGTGGCGAAAAATGCAGCAGATATGGTATTGCTGGATGACAACTTCGCGACCATTGTGGCGGCCGTGCGGGAGGGACGCGGGATCTATGACAATATCCGCAAATCCATTCACTTCCTCCTGTCCTGCAATATTGGCGAAATCATCACCATCCTGTCCGCAATCCTGTGCCGGATGCCGACACCGCTTGCCGCCGTGCAGCTTCTTTGGGTAAACCTGATAACCGATTCGCTTCCTGCCATCGCGCTGGGGGTGGAGCCGCCGGAGAAGGATATCATGAAGCGTGCTCCGATTCCGATGCAGAAAGGAATGTTTGCCGACGGACTGGTCGGTCAGATTGTGGTCGAGGGAATGATGATCGGTCTGCTTGCGATGATTGCCTATATGCTTGGAGGGGGAACCTGCTGCTTTGCTGTGCTTGCCTTTTCCCAGCTTTTCCATGCGTTTACCATGCGCAGCCGCAGCTCGCTGTTTACCATCGGTGTGTTCAGCAACCGGAAGATGGTTCTGTCGTTTCTGCTCTGCAGTGTATTGCAGATTCTGGTACTGTCGGTGGAGCCGCTTGCGAGGGTTTTCCAAGTGACCGGATTATCCCCTGAACAATGGGGGCTGGTACTCGGCTTGTCGATGACACCGATTGTGGTGTGCGAAATCCAGAAACGGCTGGTCAATGCAAAGAAAACCTTGAAATGAATAAGAATCGCCCATTCGCTTATCGGAAAATACATTGTTTCTCCGCGAAAATGCAGATATAATGACGAAAAACTACAGTAAATCACGGAGGAAAAAAACCGATGGAAGCCAAACGAAGCAAGATGAAATGGCTGTGGGAGAATATGAAGGGCTACCGGGCCATGTATGTGCTGGGCCTTTTCGGAACGGTATTGTATAATGCATTGCATTTGACGATACCGATATTCTCACAGCAGATTGTGGATAAGTTTTTGAGCGGTGAAAATGCAGCCCGGAATCTCGAAAACAACAAGGAGCTGTTGATTCGCCTGCTGGTCGGCATGGTAGCGGTTACCTTCTTCAGGACGGTGATCGTATATATTACCTGTCTGGACTTTGAGAGAGTATCGCAGGGAGTGTTGTACCGCGTGAGAAACTTCCTGTTCCGTAAAATCGAACACCAGGACATGAAATTTTATGATGTCTACCGTACCGGTGACCTGATGACACGCCTTACCGGTGATCTTGACGCTGTGCGCCATATGATTGCCTGGGTTATCCGCATGATTATTGAATCGTTTTCACTGATGCTTGCGGCAGCCGTGTACTTTGTATACATGGATTGGCGTCTGGCACTCAGTCTGCTGGCAATCGCTCCGTTTATCTTTCTTATTATCGTGCTGTTCCGGAATAAGGTGGCGCCGATGCATGCGCTGCTGCGCGAAAAACTGTCCCAGATGAACACGGCGGTGCAGGAGAATATCGATGGAAACCGCGTCGTCAAGGCATTTGCGCGTGAGGAATATGAAAAGCAGAAGTTTGACGAGCGAAACCGCGAATATTCGCAGACCAATCAGGAAACCTCCTTTGTATGGCTGCATTTCTTCCCATATGTGGAAACCTTTGCGAACCTTTTGCCGGTCGTTCTGCTTCTGGTGGGTGGTATTTTTCTTATAAATGAAAATATTACGATGGGTGAATATGTAGCGTTCTCCGGTCTCACCTGGGCACTTGCCAACCCAATGCGTCAGCTCGGCGGTATCATGAATGAATTCCAGCGGTTCTCGGCAGCCTCAAGGAAGGTCATGGAAATATATTATTCCGAGCCTACCATCGTAGATGCACCGGCACCTGTGGAAGCTCCGGAGCGCCTGAAGGGGAAGATTGAATTCCGCAATGTCAGCTTTGCCTACGAGCACCGTCCGGTGCTTCACCATATCAGCTTTACGGTGGAGCCCGGGCAGACGATTGCCATTATGGGTGAGACCGGCTGTGGGAAAACCTCGTTGATTCAACTGATTCCGCGCTTTTATGATGCGACACAGGGGCGCATTTTTGTGGACGATATGGATGTGCGGGATTACAGGCTTCATGATCTGCGCAAAAATATCGGTATGGCAACGCAGGATGTATTGCTGTATTCAGATACGATTGACGGAAACATTGCATATGGTGACAGCTCCATGTCCCACGAGCGCGTGCGTCGTTTCGCGGAGTATTCCGCTGCGGCAGAATTTATCTCGAAAATGCCGGAAGGCTATGATACGATTGTCGGAGAGCGCGGTGTAGGTCTTTCGGGAGGTCAGAAGCAGCGTATTTCCCTGGCGCGTGCCTTGGCAATTAAGCCGTCCATCCTGATTCTGGATGACACGACTTCAGCGGTGGATATGGAGACAGAAAAGCATATACAGGATGCGCTTGAGCATCTGGAGTTCCCATGTACGAAGATTATTATTGCACAGCGCATTTCATCGACCCGCAGGGCGGACAAGATTCTTGTGCTCAAGGACGGAAGAATCGAGGAAGAGGGAACCCATGCGGAGCTTGTGGCAAGGAAGGGCTACTATTATGAGCTGGTTAAGCTTCAGGGCGGTATTGAAGAGGAGACAAGAGAAGAGCTGAAAGGGGGCGAGGTACGTGGCTAGGAATACATTTAAAGAAGATGAGGTGCTGGAAACTCCTTTTGACTTCCGACATTTACTTCGTGCTTCGGTTTATGTAAAGAAATATCTGTCCCGCATGATTCTGGCATTGTTCATCAGTGCTCTTGCGGCTATTACCGGGTTGATAAGCCCGATGATAGTGCAGAAGGCATTGGATGTGGCTATCCCCCGAAAGGATACCAAAATGCTGGTAGCGCTGGTGGTACTGCTGGTAATCTCATACGCAGTCAGCATCGCCTTTGCAACGATTCGTTCGCGGATTATGACGGTGGTAGGACAGAGTATCATTTTTGATATCCGCCGGGATTTGTTTGCACATTTGCAAAAGCTTCCGTTCCAGTACTATGATGACAGACCTCACGGAAAAATCATGATCCGCGTGGTTAACTACGTCAACTCGGTTTCGGACATGCTCTCGAACGGTTTGATTAATGTTATCCTCGAAGTGCTGAACATGGTATTCATTGTTATCTTTATGCTGCTCGTGGATGTGAGGCTTTCACTTGTGGTGTTTGCCGGGGTGCCGGTGCTCGGTCTGGTGATGAGCTACATTAAAAAGCATCAGCGCAGGGCGTGGCAGCAGGTTTCCAACAAAAACTCCAACCTGAATGCATATCTGCAGGAGAACATCACCGGTGCAAGAATCACACAAATTTTTGCCCGCGAGGAGGAGAATGCCGAGATTTTTGAAAAATTGTCCGGAAACTGCCGCAAAACATGGATGGAAGCAATCAAGTATTCTAACATGGTATGGCCTGCGATTGATGATATCGCGGTAGTAGTACGCGCAGCCATCTATGCGGTAGGTCTGCTTGTGATGGGACCGGCGGCGGTGTCGGTAGGTACGATTGTTGCCATCAGCTCCTATGCTTCACGCTTTTGGCAGCCGATTATGAACCTTGGCAATATATTCAACAACTTTATCAATAATATTGCATACCTGGAGCGAATTTTTGAGACGCTGGACGAGCCGGTTACCATCCGCGACGCAGAGGATGCGGTCGAGATGCCGAAGATTCGCGGCAAAGTTACCTTTGAAAAGGTATGCTTTGGATATGAGGAAGGACAGCAGGTGCTAAAGGATGTATCTTTCACGGTAAATCCGGGAGAGAGCGTGGCACTGGTAGGTCCGACCGGTGCAGGAAAGAGTACGATTGTCAACCTGATTTCACGTTTCTACGATGTGAACAGCGGGCGTGTGCTGATTGATGACCAGGATATCTCAAAGGTTACGCTGCACTCCCTGCGCTCTCAGATGGGTATAATGCTTCAGGACAGCTTTATTTTCAGCGGTACCATCGAGGATAACATCCGCTATGGCAAGCTGGATGCGACGATGGAAGAAATACGGAATGCCAGCCGCGTGGTATGTGCCGATTCGTTTATCGAGGGCATGAAGGATGGCTATCAGACGGAGGTAAAGGAGCGTGGTTCCCTGCTTTCCCAGGGACAGCGCCAGCTCATCAGCTTTGCGCGTACGCTGCTTTCCGACCCGGCAATTCTGGTGCTTGACGAGGCGACCTCCAGCATTGATGTGCAGACGGAGAAGGCCTTGCAGCAGGGGCTGAATGCAATGCTGGAGGGCAGAACCTCGTTCATTATCGCGCACCGTCTGTCCACCATTAAGAATTGCGATAAAATTATGTATATCAGTGACGGGGGAATTCAGGAGTGCGGCACCCACGACGAGCTGATGGCGCGCAGGGGCGCATACTACAGGCTCTACACTGCCCAGATGAGCGAGATGCAGTAGAAATACCGCGATAAATGTAAAATTGTAAGAATTGTTAAGTTGACAAAGCACCTTGCACAAGGTAAAATGTTAAAAAACAGGGTGAGGAGACAAGGTCTGCACGTTTGTTGCAGACCTTTATTTAGTACATGCTATTTACAACAAAAAATCTGGATCCGAAATACAACAATGCCAGTGCCTTTCAGATAGCGTTGTTTTCGCTCAATTCGGCAGCGACAACGCTGTATCTGGTGCTGATGGAATATGTGGCATACTATATCAACGGTATTGTGGGCTTTACGGTAGTCTTTGCATCTGCCCTGCTCACGGCCTTGCGGGTTTTTGACGGTCTGATCGATCCGATGATCGGCTTTATTGTGGACCGCTCGCAGGGACGCTTCGGCAAGTTCCGCCCGTTCATGGTGCTTGGCAATCTACTAATGCTTATCAGTGTGCTTTTGATGTTCAATACCACACATCTTGTGCCGGATGCGCTGCGCCTGCCGTACTTTGTGCTGGTATATGTGATTTATGTCTTTGGCTATACCTTTCAGATGATTGTGGCGAAATCCGGGCAGACCGTCATGACGGACAACCCTAAAATGCGCCCGCTGACCAGCTATTTTGACTCATTGTTTGTGACCTCCTGCTATGGCGGTGCCGCACTTTATGCATCCGCATACCTGGTGCCGAAGTACGGCGGCTATACCAATCCGGCGCTGTTTCGCGAGTTTACGTTTGCGATAGCCGGTCTTTCCATTGTGTGCACCATTCTCGGTGTGATTGGCATCTGGAATAAGGACCGCCCGGAATACTACAATGCAGAGGGAACTGCGCAAAAGATTCGCCTGCGCGATTACTGGGATGTGCTGCGGCATAACAAGCCGATTCGCCAGCTTGTAGCATCCGCATCGGTGAACAAATTTACTTCGACGGTGTATAACAACATCACGGTGGGGGTTATGCTGTTCGGCATCATGATGCAAAACTATGCCATGGCCGGTGAAATCGGTCTGCTGACTATTTTCCCGAACCTGATTGTGGTGACTCTTGGCGTAACGCTCGCACAGCGCATCGGTCAGAAGCATACCTACACGCTCTTTATGTATGCAGCCATCGTGCTGCAGATTATCCAGATGTTTTTCCTGATCCGAGTGGATATTTCGGGAGTCTCATTTTCCAATCTATGCGGCACCACTGTTGCATTCATGCTGATTTATATTTTGCTCAACGGGGCAAAATCGGTCAGCAACAGTATTGTGGTACCGATGATTGCCGATTGCTCGGATTATGAGGTATACCGCAGCGGCTTGTATGTGCCGGGATTTATGGGAGCGCTGTTTGCCCTGGTGGACCAGGTGATTTCCTCGCTGGCGACGATTTTTGTCGGTCTTATGGTGGCGATGATCGGTTTCACCGATGTACTGCCGCAGGTGGACGACCCGCTGACGCCGGAGCTTAAGACCATGACGGTGGTTATGTACTGTGTTGTGCCGCTGCTCGGCTGGGTATTCAGTCTTATCGTAATGCATGATTACGAGCTGGATAAGAAAAAAATGCAGGAGATTAGCAGAAAGAAGCACCAGAGGCGAGAACTGCTCCATGACCGGCTTGGCAGGGGCAGGAAGGATGATAGTGTAGAGGAGACTCAAATATAGATATAGCAAAGGCAGGGTGTGCTATGAGTGACCAGTATGAGAATCAGAAGAAAAAGTCCCGGTTGAGACAGAGCAGCAATCCGCTGATAAAGCTCTTTTTTAAGCTGTGGGATATATTTATGACGAGAGAGATGATTACCTATCTGATTTCCGGCGTGCTGACCACGCTTGTCAACTGGGGGCTGTACTGGCTGATTGTTGAGAAGCTGGGAGTGGAGGAGCTTACCGGCAATGCGGTTGACTGGGTATTGACGGTAGCGTTTGCCTATGTGATCAATGCCTTTTGGGTATTCCGCAGCAGGTTTACCGGATGGAAGGACGAGGGAGGCAAGATATTCAAATTCTATGCAGCCAGGTTTCTCACCTTCCTCGTGGAAGAAGGCGGTATTTTGCTGTTTGTCAAGATAATTGAATTTAACGGACTTGTTATCAAAGCGATACTGGCGGTGATTGTCATCATCCTGAACTATGTGTTCAGCAAGATATT
Organism: uncultured Lachnospiraceae bacterium; assembly: GCA_945836355.1. Classification (GTDB taxonomy): domain Bacteria; phylum Bacillota; class Clostridia; order Lachnospirales; family Lachnospiraceae; genus RGIG4057. The sequence goes on from CAMALD010000044.1 coordinate 7,542, forward strand.
TGTTTTCATGAAAAAGCAGGATAAGAAGTCGGAGAGCTAATGAAAGAAAATGACAGCGAGGCAGCAGCCTGCAATGAAGGAGAGAAAAATGGCAGAGGTAGTTCTGAAAAAAGGAGAAGGACGGGGAATAAAGGCCGGCGGTGCGTGGATTTTTGATAATGAAATCGATTCCATCAAAGGAAGATTTCATAATGGTGATATTGTGGCGGTACAGGATTTTGACGGCTACCCGATGGGAAAGGGCTTTATCAATCAGAATTCCAGGATACGCGTCCGCATGCTGACGAGAAAAGCGGATACCGAAATCAATGAGGATTTTTTGCGCATGCGTGTCCGCAATGCATGGGAATACCGGAAAACGACGGTGGACATTTCATCCTGCCGCGTGATATTCGGCGAGGCGGATTTTCTGCCGGGACTGGTCATTGACAAGTACGAGGATGTGCTGGTCGTAGAGTGCCTTGCGCTCGGAATGGAACAGTTCAAGGTACAGCTTGTGGATTTGCTTAAAGAGGTAATGGCAGAGGACGGCATTATCATCCGGGGCGTGTATGAGCGCAGCGACGCGAACGAGCGCATAAAGGAAGGACTGCCGAAGGTAAAGGGGTTCATCGGAGAGTCATTTGACACGAATGTGGAGATAGTGGAAAACGGTGTTCATTATATGGTCGATGTCGTAAACGGGCAGAAGACCGGATTCTTCCTCGATCAGAAGTACAATCGTCTGGCAATCCAGAGAATCTGCAAGGGAAAGAAGGTTTTGGACTGCTTTACGCATATGGGGACTTTTGCATTGAATGCCGGCATTGCGGGTGC
>CAMALD010000045.1 GCA_945836355.1 uncultured Lachnospiraceae bacterium
CGAATTTTGCTTTATTATAAGCACCGGAGCCATTGCCCCAGGAGCGGTTTTTCCAGAAATTTTCCTGCTTGCTGCCGTTGCCTGCCTCGCCGGACTGCTTTTGTCCCTGCAATTCGGATTTCGTCTCTGAGAGCTTTTCCACTGCTTTCTCAGCTGCGGTCTGCGTTGCTCCCTGAAACGCAGCCGTAACGGCAGCCGAACCGGCTGCCTGATTCGTACCGGCAATCGGATTTTCCTTATCAGGAGAATTCTGCTGTTTATCTGCCGTCCGGCTGTTAACAGCAGAGTTTGCGTTTGCCGCTGTTTTCTCCGGCTCATTTTCCTGCCGACCGGCATTCGAATGACCCGCATATCTTCTCGGCATTTCAACAAATTCATATTCTTCCTGCTCCCCGACCTGTTCCGGAATTGCAAGAAAATCAAAGTCGATTGGAACCTGAAAGCCGTATCTTTCCCGGTAGAGCTCGGATAACCAGCTCTGAATTTCCTTTGCCTTCGTGCGGTTGATAAAGGTATCCGGAACCATGATCGTCATGCGGCCTGCATCAAAGGTTATTTCCGCTCTCTTTAAGATACCTGCAAGCACAGTGGAACGATTACTCAACTCCTCCAGCAGACTATCCTTATAGGCATCCCATAAATTCTCGGCATTGTACTGTGCCGACAAATGACACACCTCGCAAAATCCGATCTCCGACGTTTCCCCGAATAGCTGCTTTTTCATCTGACGCAGCATTCTGTTTTTGTCCCGATAAGAAATCAGATGCTTTGACTCGATATGTATGGTTATTTTTCCTGACAATTTAGAGGCTGCTACCTTTGTGGCAACAACCTCTTCAAATGAGCTCCTCAGACCGGCATCCACCGAGAGCATATCGAACACTTCAAAGAACTTCATAATGGTCCAACTCCTTTTTCAGCTCAGAGAGCAGATTTTCCTCCGGTACCTTACGCAATATTTCACCCCTGCGGATAATCAGGCCTTCTTTGTTTCCTCCGGCTATGCCAAGCTCCGCCTCCCTTGCCTCGCCGGGTCCGTTCACGGCACAGCCCATAACCGCAACCTTGATATCATACGGGTATTGGCGCACCAGCTCTTCAACCTGATGTGCCAGCCCGATCAGGTCAATCTGTGTTCTGCCGCAGGTCGGGCAGGACACTACTTCGATTCCGCCCCTGCGCAGTCCCAGGGTTCTTAATATCTGCTTTGCTGAATATATTTCCTCCACCGGACGGTCCGTCAGCGACACACGGATGGTATCCCCGATGCCCTCATACAATATAATGCCGAGTCCCACGGCAGATTTGATATTGCCTGCGGTTATTGAGCCGGATTCCGTGATTCCTACATGAAGCGGGTAATTTGTCTGCTTCGCGATAAGCTCATGCGCACGCACACACATCATGACGTCGGAGGACTTAATCGAGATAACCAGATTGCCATAATCCATTGCCTCGATGCGTGCCACCTGTGTCAGTGCGCTCTCCACAAGTCCTTCAGCGGTAACATGACCATATTTTGCCACAAGCTCCTTTTCCAGCGAACCGCTGTTCACTCCGACGCGAATCGGGATGTTTCGCTCCTTCGCAACCGCTACAACCGCGCGCACACGCTCATCATCTCCGATATTTCCCGGATTGATGCGAATCTTATCCGCGCCGTTCTCCATAGCCGCAATCGCAAGACGGTAGTCAAAATGAATGTCAGCGACAATCGGAATATGAATCTGCTTTTTAATCTCTCGAAATGCTTCTGCCGCCTGCATATTCGGCACGGCAGAGCGTATGATATCACACCCTGCCTCCTCCAGCTCCAGAATCTGACGCACCGTCGCCTGCACATCCTCGGTTTTGGTATTGGTCATGGACTGAATTGCAACCGGACTGCCTCCGCCGATTGTCACGCCTCCGATATTGATTTTTTTCGTATGCTCGCGAAATGACATAGTATCCCCCATCTCCTATTACAATAAATTGCGGATATCGTTATAGAAAATAAACACCATAAGAATCATTAGCAGGATAAAGAAAACTGCATTGATGATTCCCTCCTTGTTCCGGTCAATCGGTTTTCTGCGAACCGCCTCAATAATCAGGAAAAGCAGTCTTCCGCCGTCTAACGCAGGGATTGGCAGCAGATTCATCACGCCAAGGTTTGCAGACAACAGCACACACCACTGCAGAAGCTGGACAATCACAACGGACATGCCGTAAGGCTGCGCCTCCACCATGACATTGCTGATTTCACTGACAATACGCACCGGGCCGCCCAAATCATCAGCGCCGACCTTTCCCTTAAAAATCATTCCGAGGCTGACGACGGTTGTCTTAATCCAATACTTGACCTCCGCAGCGCTGTATTTCAAAATCGAAAGTCCCTTCGCCTTTTCGGTACAATAGATATTGTAGTTAAAGCCGAGGCTGTAGGATTCACTGTACCGCGGGATTACTTCCGTCTCGCGTTCCAGGCTGTTGCGCTCATAGCGCACCGTCACCTTTTCGCCGCTTAACGGATGCTGCTGAAAATATTCATACAAGGCTTCGCCCGTACGGATTTCATTGCCGTTCATTGCAATGATGATATCCCCTGCTTCCAGTCCTGCATCTGCAAAGGCTGAGCCCTCGCTGACACTGCTGATTTTTGCAGGCATGGTATCCGCAGTATAACCAAAGCCAAGCAGATAACGCTCAATCTTCTGCGGAATTAAAGTAGCGGAATATTTCTTGCCATCGCGCTGATAAGTAATATCGACCGGGTCTGCTCCCACCGGGTCAAAGGCATATTTCACATAGATATCTCTTCCGAAGCTGACCTTTGTACCGTCAATCGAGGTGATGATATCCCCCTCCTTAAGGCCGATTTGGGCAGCACCGGAGCCCTCTGCCACCGAAGTCACACTGGCAGGGTCATAACCGCTCATCGCCACCATGATGATTGCCACCAGAAATGCCAGTATAAAATTAAAAAACGGACCGGCAAAAATCACCTGAAAACGCTGCCAGATTGTCTTGTTGTTGAAGGCCTTCTCATCATCGGAATTCTGGTCCTCGCCCACCATCATGCAGGCTCCGCCGATTGGAAACAGGCGCAGGGAATATAGAGTTTCCCCCCGCTTGATGCCAAACAGCTTCGGCCCCATGCCAAGACAAAATTCATTGACGCCGATGCCGTTTTTCTTGGCAAACAGGAAATGTCCCAGCTCGTGGAAGATTACCACGATACTAAACATTAAAATTGCTACGATAATACTGCTGATTCTCATTTTCAACCTCACTTCCATACTGCTTCTCTATGACCCGCAGTCCGTCTGCATCATCTATTTCTGTTGTAATCTCCGGTAGGTTTCCTGCTCTATTTCCAGAATTTCCTGAAGCTGCGGATGTTGGATTACCTGATGCTGCTTCATCGCCTTCTCAATCTGCCTTGTAATATCGCAAAAGCCGATTTTCCGATTCAGAAATTCCGCCACTGCATATTCATTTGCGGCATTAAAGACAACCGGCATACTCCCGCCAAGCTTCATGGCCTCCATCGCAAGGCGGAGCCCCGGCAGCTCGGACAGGCGCGGCTTTTCAAAGCTGATGCTGCCGATGTCCGTGAGGCTTAACCGCTTTCCCGGAAGGAATTTGCGATCCGGATAGAATATCGCATACTGGATGGGAAGCCTCATGTCCGGCACACCTAACTGTGCAATTATGCTGCCATCCACAAATTCCACTGCGGAGTGAATGACGCTCTGCGGCTGAATCACCACTTCTATGTCATCCACCGGCACGCCAAAGAGCCAGTGTGCTTCCATCACCTCCAGACCTTTATTTACCATTGTTGCAGAGTCGATGGTAATCTTGTGTCCCATTGCCCAGTTCGGATGGCACAGAGCCTGCTCCACCGTGACACCTTCCAGCTCGCAATGCTTTTTCCCGCGGAAAGGTCCGCCGGATGCCGTCAAAATGAGCTTTGCAATTTCCCGTCCGGCATTTTTCTCCGTGCTGCGGCACCACGCAGAGCCCTGCAGAGACTGAAAGATAGCCGAGTGCTCGCTGTCCACCGGAAGCAGCCGGACACCGTACTCTTTTATCATCGGCATAATCAGATGCCCTGCAGTCACCAGGGTTTCCTTGTTTGCGAAAGCAATATCCTTTCCGGTGCGAATCGCTTCCATCACCGGGCGAATCCCGATCATGCCAACCACAGCACTGACTACCATATCCGCCTTCTTAGCCAGTGCACACTCCACCAGACCGTCCATGCCGCTCACAACGCGCACCGGAAGATCTGCAACGCGCACCGAAAAGTCTTTTGCCTTTGCCTCGTCATATACACAGACCAGCTCCGGCATAAACCTTCTCGTCTGTTCTTCCAGCAAAGCAATATTGCCGCGTGCCGCCAGTGCCGCTACGGCAACCTCTTCTTTATTATTTTCTACCACATCGAGGGTCTGGGTACCGATGGAACCGGTCGACCCAAGTATTGCCAAGTATTTCATTTTTTACTCCGTTTCCGGATGCTGCCGAATCATGTGTATTCCGCCGCTCCGAGCTAAAATAATCCCGCAAGGTAAAAAATTACCGGTGCAGTAAAAATAACGCTGTCGAACCGGTCCATAATGCCGCCGTGCCCCGGAATCAGCCTTCCGTAGTCCTTTACATCATAATTGCGCTTGATTGCGGAAGCCGCCCAGTCACCAAGCTGTGAGATGACGGAGGATACCGCACCGATGACCGCAAACGCGAGAACCGGGTTGGAAAACTGCGTCAGCCGCGAGGATGCAATCGCCGCAAAGACAGCGCCGATTGCCGCCGCACCAATTACACCGCCTGCACACCCCTCCCAGGATTTTTTCGGAGAGAGCTTCGGCACAATCTTATGTTTTCCCAATTTGCGTCCAACCAGATATGCGCAGGTGTCCGACCCCCAGGAGCCGATAAACACCATCCAGACCAGATACTCACCGCCCTCAATCTGGCGGAGCTGCCATACATAGGACAGCATCACAGCCACATAGAACAGGCTGAAAAACACCATGGTAATCTGTTCCGAACGATAATTCGGGAACGTGATGACATAGGACAGCATTAAAACCAGAAAATATCCGATAAAATACAAAACCAGGTATTCCTGCAGTCCGCACAGCAGCATCACATAGTATCCGATGCAGGCAAGATAACCGATTATGCCCGGCACACTCTTATTTGCGTCAAGTACGCGGCTCAGCTCCATCATACCGATTAAGGACACTGCCAGCAGCACTCCCCATAAAAAATATCCGCCGAGCACGAGCGAAAGCACCGCGCACACTACTATGATACAGGAACTGCGAAACCTCACCCAAAACATAAGCTATATTCCTCCAAATCTTCTGTCTCGTTTATTATAATAATCTATCGCCTTTTTCAGCTCTTTTTTATCAAAATCCGGCCACAGGACATCGGTAAAATAGAACTCCGCATAAGCGAGCTGCCACAGCATATAGTTGGAAAGCCGCAGTTCCCCGCTGGTGCGGATCAACAGCTCCGGCGAAGGAATCTCCTTTGTGTCCAGATAATGTTCAAAATCATTTTCCTGCATGGCATCCAGCTCCTTTGCAGAAATTTTCCCTTCTGCGCAGTCCTTTGCCAGCCGTTTTGCGGCGCGGAGAATCTCATCTCTTCCGCCGTAATTTAATGCAACCTGAAAATTCAGACCGGTGTTTTTTGCAGAAACTCTCTCCAGCTCGCGAATGCTTAGCTGTAAATCCTCATCCAGTCTCGTGATATCACCGATGACACGCACACGCATGTTATTCTTGCTGCTTTTTTGGATGCAATCCTTCATGTAATCGCGCAGAAGATCCATCAGCGTATTCACTTCCTGCTCCGGTCTCTTCCAGTTTTCCGTAGAGAAAGCATAAACCGTCAAATATTTGATACCCATCTTCCAGGCAGCCTCACAGACCTGTTCCACCGTCTTGCTGCCCTGCACATGCCCGTATGTCCGCGGCATCATCCGCTTTTTTGCCCAGCGCCCGTTTCCATCCATGATAATCGCTACATGCTGCGGAATGGTATAATTTTCATTGCTCATAATCAGACCTCATAATTACACAGAGCCGCATTCTGCGCTTGGCGCACGAGCTTCCCGGCGAAGCCCCCTTCATGCGGCTCTGTAAACTTTCAATTCTTTTTCTTTAGACAGTAAGAATCTCTTTGGACTTAGCCTCGGTTTCCTTGTCAATCTGATCGATATACTTATCGGTAAGCTTCTGAATTTCGTCCTCGATGTCCTTCTGCTCATCTTCCGAAATCTCATTTGCCTTTGCAGACTTTTTGATGGCATCATTTGCATCGCGGCGGATATTACGGATTGCAACCTTTGCGTTTTCCGCCTTTTTCTTAACATCCTTCACGAGCTCTTTTCTTCGGTCCTCCGTGAGCTCCGGGAATATCAGACGAATCACCTTACCGTCATTGCCAGGGGTAAGTCCAAGGTCAGAGGCAAGAATTGCCTTCTCAATCTCCTTGATCATCTTGGATTCCCACGGCTGAATCTGAATAACTCTTGCTTCCGGAACCGAAACATTGGCAACCGACTGAATCGGTGACGGCGTTCCATAATAGTCCACGCGCAGCTTATCTAAAAGGTGCGGATTGGCACGACCTGCACGGATTGTGGAAAACTCTTCTTTCAGTGAATCTAAGGACTTTCCCATTTTCTCTTCATAAGGCTTAATCTTCTCGTTCATTCCATCCTCATTTCCGCGGCTGTTTCACCGCAATTTTATTAATCTACTGTAACAACGGTACCGGTAATCTTACCGTTTCCGTTATTTGTAATGCTGTTCTCCTCGTTCAGTGAGAATACCAGAAGCGGAATCTTGTTCTGCATGCACATAACCGTAGCCGTCAGATCAAGGATTGCAAGCTTTTTATCCAGCAGCTCCTGATAGGATACCGTGTCATATTTCTTCGCATTCGGATTCACCTTCGGATCACTGTCATAGACACCGTCTATTGCGCGTGCCATCAGAATGATGTCACACTCCAGCTCGATTGCACGCAGGGCTGTAGCCGTATCGGTTGAAAAATACGGGTGGCCGGTGCCGCCTGCCAGAAACACCACGGTGCCCTGCTTCATGCTCTCTACCGCAATGTCCTTGGAAAACAGCTCTGTCATGCTGCCAATCATAAATGGTGTAAGTACCTTGGTTTTCATACCGACATAGCGGAAAATCTCCGAAACATAAATGCAGTTCATCACCGTAGCCAGCATACCAATCTGATCCGCCTTGGTGCGGTCTATGGTCTCGCTGCTGCGTCCGCGCCAGAAATTACCGCCGCCGATGACGATTGCCACCTGAACACCGTCATCCACCAGCTTTTTTACCTGATTTGCAACTTCGATGCAGGTAGCCTCATCAAAGCCGGTCTTTTTATCGCCTGCAAGCGCTTCGCCGCTCAGCTTTAATAATACTCGTTTCATTTTGTCCTCCCTTATTTGGCATCGAATACGGTAGAAAGGTCAACTCCGGATGCGTAGGACAGGGATACGTGTCCGTCAAGCACCGCACCGTTATTCATCTGGATGGATTTTGCCTTGATGTCGCCCTGTATGACAGCTGTAGAATCAATGACGATAGGTCCGGATACATCTATCTCACCCTTGACGGCACCCGCAATCACGCCGGAAGCTGCTGTAATATCACCGATTACGACTGTCTTCTGGGCAATCTTGACACAGCCCTCACTATTGATGCTGCCCTCCAGCCTTTCCGTATTGACAAACACCTCGGAGGCCATGGCATTTCCTACCACTTTACCTGTGATGGAAAGCTTTCCGAGACACTCGATATCACCGTTGATTGTACCCATGACATCCAATGAACAATCGGAAATAATGCTGCCGTTAATCGTGGTGCCGCGTGTAATTACGGTAGTCCCCTCCTGCTCCTTGCGCTCTGCGTGGTTATCCGAAACAGCAGCCGGAGCATCCGCACGCACTTCAGACTCAGCAGTCTCTTTCTCCTCGTCAGCAAAGGTTTCTTCCGTTTCATCAGCAAAAAGACTGTCAAGAATATCTGCATCTACCTGATCTTCGTCAAACTCATCATCCGGCTCTTGTGTCGCAGCCTCTGTAAAAACCTCTTCTACGGTATCCTCTTGCTTGTTATTTTTGTAAAAGCCCATAACTTACCTCCTCTTTATTATTCTTCTGCCGGCAGTACATGCCGTACCATAGTGGTGTCTCCCGTAATCGGCAGTATCTGTGCTCCCTTTGCTAAAAGCTCCGGAATCAATATTTTCATCGACTCCAGTGTTTTTGTCTTTGCTTTGGAATCGTGGCAAAGGACAACCGATATTT
>CAMALD010000046.1 GCA_945836355.1 uncultured Lachnospiraceae bacterium
CTGCTCAGCTTCTGCTGTCTCTTTCTCTTCGTCCGCTGCAGCAGCGCTTTCCGATTCGGCTGTATTCTCTGCCTCCTCCCCGCTGTCCGTTATAGCACGGATGGAGCGCGACAGCTCTTCCTCCTGCTCCTCCTGCTCGAGCAGGCGGTACAGCGAGTCCTCGGCCTCCTGTTCCTCCGCCTTTTTCTTTTCTGCCTGTTCTTTTCTGCGTCTTTCGTTCTCCTCCTGTTCCCGGCGTCGCAGCTCCTTCTCCTCGCGACGTCTCTCCCACAGGCTCTTCTTCGCAGGCTTCTTGTGCACCTCTGTTTCCTGCTGCACAGTCTCCCCGGCGACATTTTCCCTGCCGCCCGCCCTCTGTGCAGGCTTCCCGGACTCTTTTACAGCCTTCTCTGCATCCGTCCCGTTTTCCCCTATTTCGGCTTCCCCTGTTTTGCTCTCGTCTGCCCCGGTTTCGTCCGCTTTGACGCCTTCCATCCTTGCTTTCTTTTCTTCGATTTCTTCCGCACGGGCATCCTGCGTCCCGGCTTCCTCCATCCCGGCGACTTCCATCTCACGATCCGCTCCAAGCTGCATACGAAGCTGCTGAGCCACCTGCATGCCCTCCAGCATATCCATCGTATTCTGCTGGCGGATCATCTCCTCCGTGACCGGACCAAACTCTCCTGTATTCCAGATGACATCGCGTCCCTCTTCCTCGTAGACCGGGGCACCGTAACGCTCACTGCGGTAATCCTCCTCCGTATATTCCTCACTATGCTCATTGGTCATCGTGCTCTCTTCAATAAAATCTTCCACTTCCTTAGCACTTTTACCCTCCAGCATGAGACGGTGCACCTCACGCACAAGATCGGCATCACCCTCCCCAATCGAGGCGTTTACGTCCAGATTTACTGCGCGGAGTCCGCGCGCGCGGTCCACATACACTCCTTCGCCAAACCACAGAATAATATCATCACATTCCGCCACACATTTCTCTGACTGACCGCTCTTATGATACAGCTTAGCCAGTTCATACGCCCAGTCCTCCATGTAGTTTTCTTCCTTGAGACATTCCAGGTCATGAATCAGCACATCATAGCCCTCACCGCGCAGCTTATCAATCCGGTAGCGGAAAATATACCGGTAAAAGTCCCCCGGCGCCATATCAATAAAATCGTTCAGATAGGATTCCGCCATATCTGCCATGGACAATTTCAGGCACAGATTAATCAGATTGATCAATATTCTGCGGGACCTGTTTTTCAGATAGATCTGCTCATAATATACCAGTGCTGTATCATACACACCGTTCTTGTAATATGCCTCAGCCACCACGCCCAAATCCGCAGCACTTTTCATTCTCGCAGAGTCCACCGTTTTCGCTATGTCCAGCGCTTTTTCGAAATCCTCTGCCTCCATTGCGCGTCTGATTTTTTCAATTTTCATCGAATTGCTGCTTTTGTCCATGTCAAACCTCTTTTCTGTGATTCCATTTCAAATCTTACATCAATAATCTTCTTGAGTTCCCACATTTTTCACCGACGTTTTTACTGCAAGCCGGAGATATGTTCATTGTCAGATTGCATTCGAACGAACACCCTCTGGTACAACTGCTCTAAAGTGATTCTTCCCTCCGGAGTTTCCAGCGCCTCATCCATCGTTTTTTGGAGCACTGCCCTTCCACCGTCCATAATGCAGATTTGGTCGCAAAGCTGTTCGACCTCCTCCATGTAGTGTCCCACATATACTGCCGCCTTACCTGCGTCCGCCAGCCTGCGGATTGCCGTCAGAATCAAATCCCTCGACTGTATGTCAATCCCCGCCGTAGGCTCATCCAGAATAATCAGCTCCGGCTCTGCCAGCAGCGCCACTCCAATGTTCAGCCTCCGCTTCATTCCGCCGGAATACTCCTGCACCTTCTTTGACAACATTTCCGGGGTAAACCCAATCATCCCGGCTACCTCCTCTATCCGCTGTTTCAGCCTGCTGCCGGTGATATGCTCCGCCCTCCCCCAGAACTTTAAATTATCCATTCCGCTCAGGGATTCGTAGAGCGCGATATCCTGCGGCACATAGCCGATTTTGCGGCGCACCTCCTTCACATTTTCCCGGATGCTTCTGCCTCCGAACAAAATCTCACCCTCATCCGGCTTCATAAGCGTGGCAATCATGGAAATCGTTGTCGATTTTCCCGCCCCGTTTGTGCCGATCAGGCCAAGTATCTGCCCGTACTCCACCTGAAATGAGAGACCATCCACCGCCTTTACTCCCCGGTAGCTTTTCGATATATTTTTTACTTCGAGACAAATCCCACTCAATGCAGTTTCCTCCTTTTCCCCGCTTATGTAAGGGACAGGAAATCAAAGCTCTCCTGCTCATACTGCAGCGGGATAAATTCCATCTCATTGGTATCCACACTGCTGCGATAATCCACCACGACGGTCTGCTGCCGTCCGTCCACCAGCTTTTGTCCGAGGATATAATTGACATCAAAACGACCCGTGATTGCCGGTGTCGTACCGCGCGCCGGCACAATCAGCTGTACCTGGTTGGTGCGCAGCAGCTCAAATATCGGCTCCCAGATATACACATCCTTTGCCGCGCCAAACGGATTATCGATAAAAATGACCTTGTACAGCCCGTTATTGTCACTTTTCCCGGAATTGATATTCGTAATATAATTGATAATCGCAATCAGGAACTGGATATAAATGCCCTGTGACTGTCCGGTGCTTCCGACCGCTTCCTCATAGCGCAGGTGGCGGCTCTGCTCCCGGATTCGCTCACGCTTATACAGGCTGAGGCGAATGGCATTCATATCGGTCACAATCACGGAGAACAATTTCTTAAAGGAAAGCGCATTGCGGATGAATTTCAGTCGCTCACCCGAATCCCGGAAGCTGTCCGCATTTGCCACAATCTCATCAATGTATGCTGACATGCGCTCCTTGTAAAACTCCTCCTTCACATACGGAATCTGAAGGGAAATCATCGGAATCTGCTCGCCGTCAAGCGTAATCTTAGAAAGCTTCGGCAGACGGTCCAGCTCTGTCTTGATGTTGATGCAGCGCTGCAGGCACTGGCTCTCAAAATTCTCCTTCAGACCGATGATATCCTCGATACCGCTCTCAATGCGGTTCTTTTCAAGCACCAGGCACTCACACACCTCGTGCAGATTTTTTACCATCTGTACGGTCTCCTCCTGATTCTCCGGCAGGCCGATGCTCGTCTTCATCTCCTCGGCAAGCGATGCCCCGTCCAGTGTGACCAGTGTGTCTATCACCTTCTGCCGATTGCGCACAAACTCCTCCTGCCGTTTTTTCTGCTCGGTGCTCAGGCGATCATATTCGGTCTCAAACTGTGCGAAGCGCTGTTTCAGCACGCCTGCCTTCTCCTCCCTGATATCTGCCTGTGACGGCTGCTCCAGCACCAGACGGCTGCTGCGCGCCATGCGCTCCATATCCTTCTTCATATCGGTAAACAGCATGGCTTCTCCCTCACACTCCTCACAGAGACGCTTCTGCTGCTCCTGCTGCCCGGCAAGCAAATCGATGCGGGAACGGTTGCCCTCAATATACTCTTCCACCTGATCCTCCGCCAGATTTAGCTCTATCGTGCCGCCGTAGCGCTCCTGCAGCAGTGCTGCCTGCTGCCCGGTCTTGCCGTGCAGACGGTTCCACTCGCCGGTTACCTGCTCCAGCTTTTTCTGTTTTTGCGAAAGTGCCGCTTCATCCTTTTTTAATTCCTCGCGAAGACGGTTCAGCTGTGCATCCTCCGTCGCATACAGCATATTCTGTTCTTCCAGCTCACGCAGGGAGGATAGGCTGATTCCGCGGTTTCCGATCGCTCGCAGCAGACGATTCATCGCAGCAATATAGGACTGCATCAGACGGTTCTTATCATCCTCCTGCGAGTGCTCCCTCTCATAAGCAAGGCGTTTTCCGTTCAGCTCCGCCTCCAGCTCCGAACCGCTCAGATAACATTCCTCATATTCTCCCGGCACATCATAGCTCTGGTATTTTTCTTTCCAGTCGCGCTCCGACTGCTCCAGTCTCTGACGAATCGTATTGCGGCGCACCGTCACCTGCTCCGCCTCGTTTTCCATCTCCGCAAGCAGCCCTGCTGTATGCGTGCGCTCCTTTTCAAGGCTTTCCTTTTCCTGTGCCTTCGCGGCAATCTGCTTTTCCAGCTTTTCCGATTCCTCAAAATCTCCGGCAATTTGCGCCAGCACCAGAATATCCTCTTTCAATTCCTTCATGCGCGCCTGATATTTCACCACCGCCTGATCGAGCTCCGTCAGCCTGGCCCGGCTCTCCTTCAGCTCTCCTGACAGCGCATTCTCCTGCTCCTTCAGGCCGGCCTCCTGCGCCTGCTTTTGCTGCTCCCTTGCACGGTATTCCTGATATTTTTCCTCATAGCAGAGCAGAAAATGACGCAGAAAATCCTCGTCCTCCCGGTAAGTCTGCTGCTGGTCGGCAAGACGGCGCATCCGGTACTCGGTCTCGGACAGCTCTGCCGCCACGCGCGCCTTTTCCTTCTCCACTGCCACCTCGTCAAGCATCGCACTGTAATCTCCAGAAAACAATGCCATATCCTCCTGCTTAAGCAGCTCGCGGCGGTTACGCAATGCAGCCTCCTTGATTATCGGAAATACTGCACCGCCGAGCTTTCCCTCGCGCAGCTTCGCATCCTCAAACAGCTCCGGAATCCCTCCGTCCACCACCAGTGCGGTCGCCAGATAAGGGTATTCCCTCAGCAGCTCGTCGCGCAGCTCCCCTGAAAGTCCCGCCAGATACTCACGGCCGGTCTGCACCTTTTTTCCGTGCCGCACCAGAATATATTCCTTCAGGCTGTCAGCATCCTTCACATCCTCCAGAAAACCACCCCATACATCATCATTCAGGCGCTCTAAGCGCGCCTGAAGCTGCCTTCTTAACTGCTCCTGGCGTTTTCTTTCTGCGCGCACTTCCATGTCGCGCTCACGAATCTGCTCGCATAATCTGTCGTAATCCCTGACGCCGTACACCTCCAGAAGCTTCTGTGCTTTTTCCTTCTGCGTGCGGTATTCCTCCATAAAGCCTGCTGCAAGCTCCTGCTGTGAGCTAAGCTGCTTTATCTCAAGGCGGCATGCAATCAGCCGCGTATTCATCTCTTCTATCCGGGCTGCAAGTGCCTCCCTCTGCTCCCTGCATTCCCCGCATTCCTTCTCCAGACGCGCATGCTCGTTGACACTGTTCTCCCTGATTCTGCCGCTCTCCTCCAGCACCAGCAGACCGACCCTGCGCTTGTTCTCCGCCATACGCATCTCCAATGCCGTTTTCTGCCTTGCAAGCTCTTCCACACGCGCAGCGCATACCGCCGCCTGTCCCGCAAGCATTCTCTCGCGCTCGTCTGCTGTACGTCTGCGGATGCGCAGAGAATTGTACTTCGTTTCCAGAGTATTCAGCTCAGCACCAAGCTCTCTTTGCAGGCGGCTTTGCTCCTTCTTCATATGGTGTGTCAGCGCCTGCACCTGTGCAAGCAGCGTGCTTTTCTCCGATTTCATCGCATTCAGCTCGACTGCCGTCTCATCGCGCTTTGCCTTCTCCTCCTGATACTCCAGATAATCGTTCATAGACTCACGCAATACCAGATCAGCCGATGCCGCATCCAGTGCGCTTTTCTCGTCTGAAAGCTCCTTCTGCAGCCGGCGCATCTCACCCTCTTGCTGCTTTGCCTTCATGCGATCCTCGATATAACGCGCGGTATCAATCTTCTCGTGCAGACTGGCTATTTCCTGCTCCATCTCGTCGAGCTTCTTCTTTGCCTCCTGCGCCCTCTCGGTGCTCTGCTGCTCCAGCATACCCGCAGCATGATAGAGGAAACCAATCTCCTGACGAAGCTCCTCCATGCCGGCATACACATCCCTCAATGCATCGATACGATCGGCAAACGCGCGGAGCAAATCGATCTGGCGGTCATAATTGCCGATTTCATTCTTTTTTCTGGAAAGCTCGAGCAGCTTATCCTTCATATCCAGCAGGGTTTTTGACATGCTGTCCTCGGATTCCTGCCCGCCGCGTGCGCGGAAGGACTTCTGGATAATCTCCTCTATCAGCAAATCCTCTATCACCTTGCGTGTGGTTCTGTAATTGGTCTCAAAATAGGTGCGGACATGTCCCTCGGTTTTGTTAATACCGCGGATAATCTCCCACTCGCTCTCATACAGACCATAGTCTGCAATAAACGCCTGATATTCCCCCTTGCGGTCAAACATTTTGACAATCAGAGAATTATCATGCTCGAGCTCCTTGAGATACTTGCGCAGACCGGTGTAGGTAATCTTCTCCCTGCCCTTGATTAACGGCAGATTACGAATATCATTTGCATTATAATCCCGGTAAAAAATGCAATAGTTAAAATACTCGATGGATGCGGTATCCTTACCGGTTTCCTCCGCACTCTGCGCCTTGCGCGCGCAAAAGCCGGTCGTCATGTACCGGAAGCCGTTCACCACATCCGCATCATCCAGCTTCCACTCAATCAGGGAATGTATCGTCTGGCTGCCATCCCCGGTGCGAAACAGCTTCTCCACCGGCTGCTTATCGTCTAAGGAGCAATTCGGCAGCACCGTCTGCAGCATCAGGAGCATCAGCACGCTCTTGCCGCCTCCGTTTGCCAGATCATAGAGCATATTGTGCCCAAACGGTTTCAGCAGAAAATCCTCGTAGGACTGCGTTCCGAAATTATATTTTACGTTATTGACACGAATCCGGTTAATATGCGGCATCTTACCCTACTCCTCCTCCTGTGACTCCCTGCTGCGAAGTCCTGCACTGATTTCGTACAGTCTTGCGCGCTCTTCCTCAAAATAGCACTTTACCATGCCGTGGAAACGGTCGGTCGGATAATACTTCTCCCCCGACTCCACAAACAAATCCTGCCCCACCAGAAAATTGAAAATCAGCTTGACAAAGCCGGCCTTTGAACCGCGCCCCGCACGCTGGCTGCCCTCCTCGTTTGACGTGACCGGCAGTTCATCCCAGGTCATCGCAATCGTGCGGAAGCTCTCCTCCTCCAGCTCATCCCTGACAAGCAGTGCCAGCTCCCCGATCAGATTAGACAAAGACATATCCACCGCCGTCACTATTTCCTCCGGTCTCACATACTCTGCAAAGGTATAGGTTGCCGAATCACTGTAAAAATGCTGCATGACCGTGTAAGTCACAAAATATCCGAGATACAGCTCCCGGTTGAGCCTCAGTCCCATCATGCGCTTTAGCTCATCATTGCTGTATCCGAATACCCTGTTTTGCGCACCCGCGGTCACGTACAGCCCGTAATTATACTCGTACAGCCGCAGGTTCAGCTGCTTTAGCATGCGGTCCACAATGTCGCTGACCTCTGCATTCTGATTGTATGCCTCATACAGCGCCGCATTTTTGCCGGAGGTCAGACTAATCTCCTCCCCCACCAAAAGGGCACCGAAAATTTCTGTCGCTTTTTCCAGATTTCTGCTATCCATAGCAACCTCCTATGCTATATCAGTAACGGACAAACCGGATATTGGTCGTCTCAAACACGGACTCCCCATCCGGTCCGCTCATGCTGTGCGCGAGCGAAGGCGGCTCCTGCGCCAAAGCGGCATTCCCGCTGTCCAAGTCACTCTCCTCCACCGTCTGGTCAGACAAAAGCTCCAGGCGAAAACGCAGTCCCCGATAACGGTTTTCCTTCTGCTCACGCAGCAGCCCTGCCAGAATTCCTTCCAGAAACGTATCCTGCTTCTTTCGAATCTCACTCAGGTCATAATCCCTCTTCTGGCAAAGATGAACCAGAAACGAGTAATAATCGCTGTTGCGGAAAATATCATCAAAATACTTGTTTTGCAGTATCCTGTTAAACTCAGCCAGATCAAAGGAATCCCACGTCAGCAGCGTATCCAGCAGCGTTTTGAGGATAGCGCGGTAATTCCCGTCGATACGCTCCTCCTCAATCTCGTCATCAAAACGATAATCCTCCTCCTTCTCCGTCTGTACGGATTCCGGGGCTTCCTCCTGCTTCGCGGAAGCGCTGAGCAGACCCTCCACCTGCCCCAACGCAAAATATTTGTTAATATGCGGCTTAAACATCGGCAATACAATATTAGAAAGCACCGATGCATCATCCGCACTTCTCGCCTTCTCCACAAAGCCCCTGAAATCAAAGGCATTGCGCAGGCGGCTGAATTTATATTTGTGGA
>CAMALD010000047.1 GCA_945836355.1 uncultured Lachnospiraceae bacterium
CTCCTCCGCAAATGCAGTAATCACCTGCGGCATCAATCCTGATGTTTCCTCCGCATCCCTTGAACCATCACCTGTTCCAAAGCCTAATATTCCCTGAAAACCAAGAGTCAGTGTAACCAGCACCGCCAATTTCTTTCTCAATCTGTTATTTATCATCATCCTCTGCAAACCTCCTTGTTACGACAGGAAAAAAGTACAAAGCATCCCAAATGTATATCGGCAATTCTCTCCGTTTTCTTAACCCCGAAAAGGGAAAAAGCAACCTTTTCAGGCTGCTTTTCTGAGGGGGTAGTATTTATGAAAAAAAGTATCAAAACTTAGATATAAGCGATTGTTTTCCTTTCGATGGTTATACTATATCCCCCTAATATGTCTTTGCAATGAAGAAAATGTAAACAATTTATGAATTTAGTCCTCTTCCTCTTCCGGCATATCCCAGTTGTGATATACATTCTGAACATCGTCATCCTCATCCAGAAGGTCCAGAGTACGGTTGATCATCTTGATATCATTCTCATCGGTCAGCTTGACATAGGTCTGCGGAAGTCTGGTAACCTCTGCCTGCATCATCGGAATACCGGCACTCTCTAAAGCCTCGCGCACAGCGGAAAACGCATCCTCAGTCGTCAGCACCTCATAGCTGTCCTCATCCTCATTAAAGTCATCGGCACCTGCATCCAGAGCAAGCATCATCAGTTCGTCCGGGTCCGCCTTGCACTCATCCTTATCAATCAGAATCTGCCCCTTGGTGTCAAACATATACGATACGCAGCCCTGTGCCCCGACATTTCCGTTTCCCTTGGTAAACGCATTGCGCACATTTGCCGCAGTGCGGTTCTTGTTATCCGTCAGAGCTTCTACAATAATAGCGGTACCGCTCGGTCCGTAGCCCTCGTAGGATACAAACTCATAGTTTACGTTGCCCGCATCACCCGCAGCCTTCTTGATGCTACGCTCGATGGTATCGTTCGGCATGTTGTTGGATTTCGCCTTTGCGACGATATCCTTCAATTTGCTGTTGTTGTTTACATCCGGGCCGCCTTCTTTTACTGCAACCGCAATCTCACGTCCCAGTCTCGTAAAAATTTTGCCCTTAGCGGCATCGTTTTTTTCCTTTTTGTGCTTAATGTTTGCAAATTTCGAATGTCCTGACATAAATTACCTCATTTCCGTGCTTTTTTCACTCTGAATATTCTAACACCGTTTACGCCTTGTTTCAAGTCCTAATTTCCCGGACTCCTCAACGAACGAGCTTAGAAATTTTCTCCATTACCTTCGTAGTATCCGGCAGGGTACGGATGGCGCACATAATCGTGTCATCCCCCGCAATGCAGCCCACGATTCCCTCGATATGCATGGCATCCAGAGCCGCAGCTACCGCCATCGCCATGCCCGAAACCGTCTTGATGACAATAATGTTCTGCGCCATATCCATCGAAACATATCCATCACGCAATACGCGCACATATTTTTGCGTAAGCCCTGCTTCCTGGGACTGCAGCGCGATATACTTCTGCCGTCCGCCCTCCGTTGCAATCTTGGTCAGCTTTAGTTCCCGGATATCCCGCGAGATGGTCGCCTGTGTAACATAATATCCCGCGCGCTCAAGCAGCTCTGCCAGCTCATCCTGTGTCTCCACCTCATACTTTGTAATCAATTCAATGATTTTGCTCTGTCTGCCTACCTTCATTCTCTACCTCGCTCTATGAAAATTTCTTCTGTAACACCTGAAAAAAGCTTCCGCTCCGAAAACGAATCAGCCGGGTAACACACCCCGCACGCCGGATTTCCACACAGTCCTGTGCCTTAAGATTGACCGCATTCAGACCATCCACGGTGACAATCGCCTCCTCCTGCTGTGTCTTTTTGCTGGTGCGTACACATACCGATACCACATCCTGCCCGGATACCACGATACTGCGCGCTCCGAATGAATGCGGGCACACCGGCGTAATGACTGCCATATCCGCAGCCGGTGTGAGAATCGGACCGCCTGCCGAAAGATTGTATCCGGTCGAGCCGGTCGGCGTTGCAATGATTACTCCGTCTCCGCGATATTCACTGACCGGCTCCCCGTTGATACATACCCCGAGGGTGATGACTCTTGAAAAGCCGCTCCGGTTAATCACAATATCATTTAGCGCTTCCGGAAGAAGCTGCTCATTTACCGTGACACCGTTATCATCCACCGAGCGCACTACGGCACTGAGCATTTTGTGCTCTTCAATCACAAACTCACCGGCAAGCAGCCTTTGCACCGCCTGCTCAAGCTCTGCCGTTTCCGTCTCCGCCAGAAAGCCCAGCGTTCCCATATTGATGCCGAGAATCGGCAGTTCCCTGTCCTTCACATCGTGTGCTGCCTGCAGCAAAGTTCCGTCTCCCCCGATGACAATCACACAGTCCGTATCGGCAGGAATCTCCTGCGGGCTGGTATAGTGACAGCCGTTTTCCGCTATATGCTCCGGGGCAAGGACTACTCCTTTCCCACCGGCCTTAAGCAGCTTTTGCACCTGTCCTGTCACCGCCAGCCCGGTATCCTTATCGCGGTTTGTAATAATACAAAAATTCTGCATTCTTCTATCCTTCCCGAGAACAGTATGTAATATCTTTCACAGTTTCTGCATAATGATTCATTTTAGTGTATCATACTCTTATCCAAATCACAAGGAATTTATTCCGGCAGCCCCTCATGTGCCATGCGCGCCGTTTCTTTGATGCTGCGCTGTATATTTATGACATCCTCGCGGGCTGTCACATTCTGAGCAGGCATCTCAGCCCTGCGCGCATGCAGCAGGTACTCGATGTTTCCCTCCGGTCCGCGGATTGGTGAAAAATCCAGATGCAGCAGCAAAAATCCAAGCTCTGCGGCATGCAGTACTATTTTTTCTATGACCTCCTCATGCACCTTCGGCTCGCGCACCACGCCCTTCTTGCCCACCTTTTCTCTGCCCGCCTCAAATTGCGGCTTGATAAGGCACACGATTTCTGCACCCTGCTTCATCAGCGCCTTTACCGGTGTCAGCACCAGAGTCAGCGATATAAACGCAACATCAATCGAAACAAAATCAACCGGTTCACCGATGTCCTCCGGCGTCACATAGCGGATGTTTGTTTTCTCCATGGATACCACGCGCTCATCCTGACGCAGCTTCCACGCAAGCTGGTTGGTGCCGACATCCACCGCAAATACCTTGGACGCACCGTTTTGCAGCATACAGTCGGTAAACCCTCCCGTCGAGGAGCCCACATCCATGCACACCTTACCGCTTAAGTCCACGCCATGCACCACGACCACCTTTTCCAGCTTGAATCCGCCGCGGCTGACATATTTCATCGGCAGTCCGCGCACCTCAAGCTGTGCGGATACCGGAAATACGCTGCCCGCTTTATCCTCTCTTGCCCCATCCACAAATACATTGCCTGCCATGATGAGCGCTTTTGCTTTTTCCCTGGACTCTGCAAGGTTTCTGCGCACCAGCAGCACATCCAGCCTTTCCTTTTCTTCCTTCATACCCGATTATCCTCATCCGAGCGGTGCCACCGCTCTTTTATTTTCCGCACTACCGATTCTGTGTCAAGCCCGTAGCACTGACGCAGCTGCACCTGGCTACCCTGCTCCATAAATTTATCCGGCAGACCGATTCGCAAAAGCCCGCCCCGGTAACCGCCTCCGGTGTTATCCAAAAGTGCGGCTGCCACCATCTCACCGAAGCCGCCGCGCAGCACATTTTCCTCCAGCGTGACAATCATATCATACGCCGCAGCCCTTCGTATCATCTCCGTATCAATCGGCGCTGCAAACCTGGCATTGACGACCGCTGCGTCAATTCCCTCTCCTGCAAGCACCTCCGATGCCTCCCATGCCGTCTGTACCATATTTCCCATCGCAAGGAGCACGATTCTTCCCTGCTCCTTCAGCCACTCGGCACAGCCCGTCTGCAGCGGCGCATCGTATTCCTCCAGTCCCTCATATGCCTTTCCACGCGGATAGCGGATAACCGCCGGGCCGCCGATGGTAAACGCAAATTCCAGCATTTTCTTTAATTCCTGCGCATTCTTCGGCGCCATCACCGTCAGATTCGGAATATGCGAGAGGAAGGAAAGGTCATAGATGCCCTGATGCGTCTCGCCGTCATTTCCCGCAATGCCGGCGCGGTCCACCGCAAACACAACCGGAAATCGGTTAATGCAGACATCATGCAGTATCTGGTCATAGGCGCGCTGCAGAAAGGTTGAATACACCGCAAAAACCGGGTGCACCCCGCCTGCCGCCAGCCCCGCCGCAAAGCTGACCGCGTGCTCCTCAGCGATTCCCACATCAAAAAACCGGCGGGGATACTTTTCCTGAAACAAGGCGAGCCCCGTACCACCCGGCATTGCCGCTGTAATTGCCGCGAGACTGCGATCCTTTGCCGCAAGCTCCACGACCGCCTCCGAAAACACATCGGTGTAGGTTCTTCCGCCCGGCTCTTTGATTCGCTTGCCCGTCTCGACATCAAACGCATCCACGCCGTGGAATCTCCCAGGGTCATGCTCCGCACAGTCATAGCCCTTCCCCTTTTTGGTAATCACATGCACCAGCACAGCACCGTTTTTACGAAACGCCGCCCGAAAGGCTTCATACATTTTTTCCACATCGTGACCGTCAATCGGCCCGATGTAGGTGATATTCATCTGTTCAAAAAACATTCCCGGAATCATCAGCTGTTTGATGGATTCCTTTGATTTGCGAATCTGGCGCACCAGCCCTTCCCCGATAAATGGTATCTTTTCCAGTGTATTTGACACACCGCCCTTGATTTCTTCATAGCGGTTGCTGGTGCGGATTTTTCCGAGATAATGGGCAAGACCCCCGACATTCTCGGAGATGGACATATTATTATCGTTCAGGACAATCAGCAGATTGCTCTTTAGCTGTCCGGCGTTATTTAAGCCTTCAAAGGCAAGCCCACCCGTCAGGGCGCCATCCCCGATGACCGCGGCAATCCTTTCCCTGCCGCCGCTCAGCTCCCTTGCCCGCACCAGCCCGCACGCCTCGGAAATGGAGGTCGAGCTGTGCCCGGTATCAAAAAGGTCGGTATTGCTCTCCGCGCGCTTCGGAAATCCGCTCATCCCGCCATACTGGCGCAGATTGTCAAACCCTTCCGCTCTTCCGGTCAACAGCTTATGCACATAACACTGGTGCCCCACATCCCACACCAGCTTATCCTTCGGAAAATCCATCGCCAGATGAAGCGCCATCGTCAGCTCCACCACACCGAGGTTCGACGCGAGATGTCCGCCCGTCTGGCTTACATGATCAATCAAAAAGCCGCGGATTTCCTCCGCCAGCTTTCCATACTCCGAGGGTTGGATATTCTTTATGTCGTTTGTCTTATTGATTCGTTTCAATACTCCGGCCATAGTTTTCCTCTTGTATCTGTTTCCATTGGTTCTGTTTTCCGCCGACACGGTTTCTGGTTGTTTCGTTTACCGCTGCTTTAGTTTCCGCCAAGCCCGTTTTGCTATTTGGTCCTGTGAATCAGTGCCCGGATGAGCTGTTCCATAAACTCTCTGTCTCCCGGCACCCTTGCCAGCTCCGCCAATGCCTGTCCTGACAGGCGTTCCACCTCACTGCCTGCCTCCTCTAGCGAATGCAGTGTCACATAGGTCGTCTTCGCATTCTTTTCGTCGCTGTGAACCGGCTTTCCGAGCGTCTCCAGATTGCTTGTAACATCAAGGATATCATCCTGTATCTGAAAAGCACGTCCCACATAAGCTGCACAGTGCTCCAGCGCACGAAGCTTCTCCTCGTCCGCATCCGCAAGGATGGCTCCGACCTGCATCGAAGCCTCCAGCAGCGCTCCGGTCTTTAATCGGTATATGAACTCCAGCTCCTCCTCGGTAAGCGGGCATCCGGTGCGCTCCACATCCACGACCTGGCCGCCCAGCATGCCGTATATTCCTGCCTTTCCTGCCAGCACCGCAAGCGCTCCTGCCCCTGCTGCCAGACGCTTTGCATCTTTCTCTGCTGCAAGCGCCTTTCCCACAGTCTCAAATGCCAGATTCAGAAGCGCATCCCCGGCAAGGATTCCCATCGCCTCACCGTACTTCGCATGCGTGGTCAGCTTTCCGCGCCGGTACCGGTCATTGTCCATTGCCGGAAGATCATCATGCACTAAAGAATACGTGTGAATCATCTCCATCGCCGCCGCAAATGCGCACACCAGCCCGTCCTCATACCCTGCGCCGCCGCACAGAAGATTCGTCTCAAGAATCATCAAAGGACGCAGACGCTTGCCTCCTGCAAGTACACTGTAATTTACCGCCTCGCAGACACTTTTCTGCAAGCCGTCGGTCTCAGGAAGATAATTCCCGAGCATCCTCTCTATCCATTCTGTTTTTTCACGCAATCGTTCCTCAAACATCATATTCCCTCTTCCTCAAGCACAATCAGCTGTTTTTCCACCTTGTCGATGGAATCGTTGCACTGCTTTACAAGCTGCATGCCCTGCTGATACAAATGAAACGCATCCGTGAGCGGCAGATCCTTGCCCTCCAGGCGCTCCATCACCTCATCAAGCTGCTGTAATGCCTGCTCCAGAGTCAGCTCCTCCTGCTGCCCTGCACTCTTTGTGTCTGTGTTTTCGGGAGCGTTTGTCTCCCCGCTCACCTTTTTTGCTCTCGCTGCCATATTCCCTCTTTTCCGGGTCATACCCGTGTTTTCATCCCTGCTTACCGCTTGTTCGCGCGCCTGTTTCACCGGGTCACTCTAACGTTTCGTTTCTCATGCTCCGCTTGTCCGCGTGCCTATTTCACCAAGTCACTCCCGCGTTTTCGTTTCCTGCACAACCGCCGTGATGTCACCGTCCCTCACAGAAATCTTCATCGAATCTCCCGCGCCGACCTGTGCAACCGAGGTTACTGTTTTTCCCTGTGCATCCGCAACATACGCATACCCCTGACTGAAACGCTCCAACGGAGAAAGACCCTTCAGCCGACCTGCCGCCACCGAAAGACGGTACCGCTTCTCCCGCACCAGCTCCTTCATTCTGCGCTCCAGGCTGTCCTCCGAGTGCATCACCCGCTGCCGGTACTGTGCCAGCCGGTACTGCGGACTCAACAGCGTAAGCTGCCGCTTCCGGTATTCTGTCTTCTGCCTTGCATCCTCCAGGATGTCCAGCATGCTTTTTGCCAGTTCGGCGTGCCGTGCGGCAAGCTCCTCCGTCAGTCCCCGCCATTCGTATACCGCCAGCTCTGCCGCAGCAGAAGGAGTCGGGGCACGCAAATCCGCCACAAAATCAATGAGCGTGACATCGGTCTCATGGCCCACTCCGGAAATGACCGGCGTGCTGCACTCATAAACCGCTCTCGCAACACTCTCCTCATTGAATGCCCACAAATCCTCAATTGAGCCGCCCCCGCGGGCAACTATGATAATATCCACGCCCAGGGCATCCAGCCGTCTTATGGCAGCTACCACTGTCCCTGCAGCTCCCGCTCCCTGCACCTGCGCCGGGCAGAGAATCAGCTGCACATAGGGATTGCGCCTTGCTGAGATATTAAGCATATCCTGCAGCGCCGCTCCCGTAGGAGCAGTCACCAGACCGATTCTTTTCGGATATGCCGGAATCGGCTTTTTGTGCGACGGATCAAACAGTCCCTCCGACAAAAGCTTTGCCTTAAGCTGTTCCAGCTTTTCGTAAAGCGCACCTTCTCCCTCCCGCTCAATCAGTGCGGCGTACATCTGGTATTTTCCGTCGCGCTCATATACGCGGATGCTTCCGGTAACGACCACGCTCTGTCCCTCCGCCAGCCGGAATTTCAACCCTCCGCGCTGCCCGGCAAACATCACGCACGCTATCTGGCCTGTCCCGTCCTTCAACGTAAAATAGATATGCCCTGAAGTGTGGTATTTACAATTCGATACCTCACCCTTGATCGAAAGTCGATTCAGAAGCATATCTTTTACAAACATATTTTGAATATAAGCATTAATTTGTGATACGGTATAAATATCTTTCATTCCTGTTTATGCATTTTTCTGCGCAAGCTTTGCCAGTACCCCGTTAACAAATCCCGCAGATGCATCTCCACCGAATTTCTTTGCCAGTTCCACCGCCTCGTTGATTGCGACCTTCTCCGGAATCTCCTCATCATACTTCATCTCAAACACAGCCAGCCTGAG
>CAMALD010000048.1 GCA_945836355.1 uncultured Lachnospiraceae bacterium
CACTCGCGCGTAAGGTGTAAAGTTGCTAAAGCAACACGCGCTCGGCGCGTAGAATCTCGCAAGAGAGATTCTTTGTTCAGAGATAATCTGCCGGAAAGAGACAGGATAAGGAAGAGCAGCATGGTTCGAAAAGGAGATGGGAATATGAGACGCAAATTTGGAATTTTACTGATAAGTGCTATCCTGACAGGAATGTGTGCCTGTGGCGCGGAAAAAACGAGCGGGGAGGCGGGTGGAGCCATACCGACGGCGGAGCCGTCCGTGACAGCTGCTCCGGCCGGAGAACCGACAGCGGAGCCGGAGGTTACAATTGAAACGACACAGGGGCCAACAGTGGAACCGGAGGTCACCGCCGAGCCGACCGCCGGATCGACTACCACGCCGCAGGTCACCGCCGAACCGACGCAGATTCAGGCAGCAGAGGTAACCAGGTTACATTCGGAGATAACATTTCGCTCCCGAGAGCTGGATGATGATGAATATCAATGCCTGCTGAAGGAAAACTGGTGTGAGGTGCAGCTTTCGGAGGCGGATTGTGCGCGATATCCGGAGCTTGCAGCCGCGCTTGCCGCGGATAATGAGGCGAATGCAGCATATGCTGCCCGGTTCATCGAGGACGAATACGCTAATGCATTACAGTGCCGTGAGGACTGGGATGACCCGTCAATGTATCTGTACCGCAATGTTCGTTATGCGATTATGCGCGCGGACTCCAATGTTTTTTCGGTGAAGCATTTTACTTCCTGGAATTACGGCGGGGCGCATGGGGAATACAGTAATTACGGTGTGAACTATGACACAAAAACCGGTAAAGTCCTGGAAATCTGGGATGTCATCCGGGACAAGGAAAAGCTGAAGGAGCTTCTCTGTGCAAAGCTGAATGAAAAGTATGGCGATGAATTGCTCTTTGGACCGGTGGAAGACAGCATGGATGAGTACCTGAACGGTACTTACGAGTTTAGCTGGGTGCTCGGATATGAGGGCGTGACCATCTTCTTTAATCCGTATGAGCTGGCTTCCTTTGCGGCGGGTATTTTAACAATAAACATTGATTTTGATGAGTGTCCGGAAATCTTCAATGAGGAATATTGCAGGGTGCCGGATTCCTATGTAATTCCGATGGATTATGCCCTTGATAACTACATGGATATCGACGGGGATGGGCTTGCAAATCAAATTAGCGTGCAGGGCATTTATGATGAATACGGTGAAATAGAGAAATGCAGTATCTGGATTGACGGTGAGACAACAGAGTGGGATTTCTTTACCATGTCGATTGAGCCATATCTGGTCAGAGCGGCAGACGGGAGAGTATACCTCTATCTTTTTGGCATAGGAGCAAGCGATTATGCGTTTGCGCGTGTGTTTGATTTAAGTGATGGAACACCGGCGGAACAGGGCGAGGGATACAATCTTTCGGTAGCGGTGCTGGCAAGTTGTGATGAATATGATGAAGATCAAAACGGTTCCGGCTATACCGGGTGTCGGACATATGCCGCATTTACGGATACGGAAGAATTTTGGATGGATTCGCGGCTGGATGCGCTCAGCACGGTGTATGGTACAAAATCGTATCATATCGGAGCTGACGGTACGCCGGTGGCAAATGAGGACGCCTTCATGCTATGCAGCAGGCTGGAGCTGACAGCGCGGATGGACGTAGAGATGAAGCTTGTGGATGAGGATGGCTTCGAGGTGGGAAGTACCGTTGTGCCGGCAGGTAGTGTGTGCGAGTATTATCGCACGGATAACCGCACATGGGCGGATTTTATCTTGGAGGATGGAAGCATCGGGCGCGTGGAAATCACGACAGAGTGGCCAATGACGGTAAATGGCGTGGAGCTGGATTCTGTTTTTGAGGGTACGGTTTTTGCGGGTTGATTTGATTTCATCGAAAATTTTCCAAGAGGAAAGGGCGGGGCGTTATGTTCCGCCCTTAAGTTGTTTAGTTGCTAAAAGCAACACGCGCCGGACGCTAGAATCTCGCAGGCGAGATTCTTTGTTCTTGCCCTTGCATTGGATATTTGGTATAATAAGGGATGATTTGGGGATATGGATTTTTTGGTATTCAAGTCAGGATTTTTAAGGAGGACAAGGGGATATGACAGCGGAAGAAAAGCAGGAGCTGCTGCATCGCTCGGCGGTTTATTTTGAGGATGCGCCGAGGTATGTTAAGGAGAAGGTATTGGAGCTGCATGGTCTGCACAGGGCGCTTGCGGATGCACGTGATGAGAAGGAGCAGGAGAGGCTGGCAGGTCTGCTGCTGGAGAAAATGAACGAGCTGACGCCGGTGGAGAATGCGCCGGAGAGAATTTATCTGTGGGCGGAGGGTAATATGCCGACGCTCGGGACTTACACGGACAACCCAGGATACCGCTACAATCATGATCCGGAGTTCAGACCGTATATGTATGCGCTGACGGTTCCGGACAATGTGCAGCCTAAGGGGGCTGTGGTGGTATGTGCCGGCGGGGATCACGGTGACTGCACCATGCATGAGGGGTATCAGACCTGTATCGATCTGAATGCACTCGGTTATCAGTGCTTTCTGCTTTTGAACCGTACAAATCTCTGTCCTTATGACAGCAGGGAGGCAGGCGCCGATGCTGCCAGAGCGATTCAGATGGTGCGTAGGGATGCCAAAAAATACAGAATTGATGAGAACCGGGTGGCTTTCGCCGGGTTTTCAAACGGTGGTCTGACGGCAGAGGCATGTATCCGGTATTATTCCGGTACGCAGAAGATAAAAAATCATTTTGCGGATTATGTGCCGGAGGAATTGGACTCCTATTACGGCTCGCCGGATGCGGTCATTTGCGTGTATGGCCCGAGATTTGAGGGGACCTCATTTGATTATACCAATGTGGTATATCCGCCGACCTTCTTTGCTGTGGGCAGGGACGACTCTGCTATGAAGAATCTGAATGCAACACTTCCGGATTTGATGGCCCACCATGTGGAGGTGGAGGTACATACCTTCTCCGGCGTGCCGCACGGACAGTCGGGTGTGACGATTTACGGAGGCAATCCGTATCCGCATTTCCAGCTCTGGCTGCCGCTTGCGGATGCATTCCTGCAGAATGTGTTTGCAAAATCGGTGGTGAAAAAAAGACCGGATGAACTAAACGACAGGGAATATCGCTATGATGCTTTTGAAAACAATAAGGTTCTGCTGAATAAGAAGAAGGGACATCTTCCGGCAATGGGCTGGAACAGCTGGAATGCATTCGGCAGCGGAAATACCGAGAAGCTCACGAAAGCGATGGCTGACGCGATGGTTGAGCTGGGGCTGGATAAGCTCGGCTACCGCTATGTGGTGCTGGACGATGGCTGCTACAAGCCGACACGTGTGGATGGGAAGCTGTCCAATGAGAGCGTGAAGTTCCCAGACGGCTTTAAGGCGCTGTCCGACTACATTCATGCCAAGGGGCTGAAGTTTGGTATGTACAATGACATCGGCACCAATCTGTGCGCCGGTGCAGCGGTGGGTACCTGCGGACACGAGGCAGTCGATGCACAGTCCTATGTGGATTGGGGCGTGGATTTCATTAAGGTGGACAACTGCTATTATCTTTGGGACAATGCCACCTTCTCGGATGCGGCGAATGCAAAATACGTTTATGCACCGGACATCCGCGCAATCCGTGTGAGCGGAAACGGCTTTGAGACAACCCTATCTGCAGTGCAGGACGGCATTCTGCGCGGTGAGGGCGCCGAGAAGAAGGAGGATTTTGTGACGGGTATCGGCACCTTTGACGGTACGGGGCCATGGGCATCCCCTGTGGGGGCGCGCAGCGGAGAGCTTGCATTTACGGTCAATGTCAGCGAAGCCGGTGAGTATGATCTGGTGGTTACCTATGCTTCCGCCACGGAAGTGGGCACCGGAAGCTGGCTGCAGGTTGCCGTGGGTGAAAAAGAAGATTCCGAGCTTTACTATGATGATTTTGTGCCGTCCACCGGCAGCAGGGAAAGCTTTGCCGATTCACCGGCGATTCGTATTTCTCTTAAGAAGGGGGATAATCTGATTCGTCTGATGAACCACAGAAGACAGGAGAATACGTTAAGCTCCTACGCAGCCCTGCTTGCGGGGCTGAATGCTGCCGATCCGGATCATGATATTATTTTCTCCATCTGTGAGTGGGGGAAGACTCAGCCGCAGAACTGGGGCTACAAGGTGGGCGATTCCTGGCGTATTTTGAATGATATTACGTTCCGTGTGGGCAGGGACGGCGATCCGGGCATGGGCTCCTGGACGGATGATTATACGCCGAGTGTTACCTCGCAGTACAACAAGGCGGTGATTATGGATGAGTTTGCCGGGCTTGACAAGGGCTGGAATGACCCGGATATGCTGATGGTGGGCATGAACGGTCTGACTGATGCGATGTACCGCACGCACATGGCTATGTGGTGCATGATGAACGCTCCGCTGATGCTGGGACTTGATTTGCGCAGGGTGAAGAAGGGAGATGCTCTCTGGCAGATTATTGCCAATGAGAAGCTGATTGCGCTGAATCAGGATGCTCTGGGCGTTCCGGCTAAGCGTGTGTTCGCGAGCCTTAAGGCGGATGCGGAAAACATGGGTGAAATCTGCGTGGATGCACCGGATGTATCCTATATCCGCAACAATAACCGTGTGGATATTCTGGCAAAGCCTCTTGCGGACGGCAGTGTAGCCCTTTCCTTTATCAATGTGAGCGAGGAGAAGAAGACGGCGGGATACAACGTTGATGTGGAGAGGATTGTAAAATTCATCGGCAGCAGGATGGTTGACGCGGATGTATTCACGAAAGCCGGGAGTTACCGCGTAATCGACCTCTGGACGGGCGAAGAGAGCGCAAACACCAGCGGATGCTTCACAGTGCATGAGCTGGAGGCTTGTGAAAATGTGACAATCAAGGTCGTTCCGAATGTGTGAGAGAAAGCAGGAGCCTACAAAAGCGGTTACGGTCGAAGAATTTGTAAGGCTTATATGGGAGCATTATTGTAATAAAAACAGTCCGGGCTGTGCGTCGGAGGGCCGCGCGCAGCTTAGACGGGAGAATGAAGAGAGCGGTGGGGAGCCGGGGCTTTCTGCCGCTCTTTTTTTGCGTGGGCGGCAGCGCGGCTGGCTGGAGGAGCAGGATGCCACGGATGCGGGGAAGCTGCTGGAACGCCGCGCGGCTGCAAGAATCGTGCATGGTTTTTTGCAGCAGGAATGCATGGAGGCGGATGAGACAGACTGGGATGCTGCCAGAGCATTAAAGGATTTGTTTGACTGCCGTGTGTGCGTGGGGCATGTGGCACAGGTGTATGTCAAGGGCATTATGGGGGCAAAGCAACCGGGCGGAGCTGCGGGCGTGGCGGTGACGGATGAAAACTCTCATGAAGCAGTGAAGGAAAAACCTATTTCTTCTGAGACGATGTTAATCAGGGATTGCGCAGAGGTGCAGCAGGAGCTACTTTTTGGAATGCAGGATACGGTCGGCATGGTCGAGGCGGACGGGATTGCCATGCGAATGTTTGATAAATCCCTTCGGCTTCAGCCGGGTACCTCTGAAGGCAGACGGGAGAAAGCAAAACCGGGCGCGCAGGCAATTACGCGGGCAGAGGCGGAGGAACTGCAAAGTGCGGGAGCGGTTCTTTTCGTGGATGTGCGCTCCGATACGGAATACGGGGAAGGGCATCTGGCCGGTGCAATCCATATCCCGATGGGGGCGCTGCTGATGAACCCGTTTGCTGCCGGACCGGATAAGACACGGGGGCTGGCTCTGTACTGCGACCGCGGCTATCAGAGTGAGATTGCGGCAAAGTGCCTTGCGGAGGCGGGCTATGAAAGGGTATTTTATTTTGCACTTGAAATAGCTTGACATCTTGTACTTTGGCTGATATAGTAGCAATTACCCGTCTGCGGGAGGCGGAAGATTTTCCTGCGGAACAATTAAATATACCATCGGTATTTGACTGGCAAAATCCAGCGAAACCAGACCGACTTGGCAAGATATGAAAATATAACTACCAGGAGGAAGTAACGATGATTACGATGGAAAATGTATGTAAATCGTACAAGGTTGCAAAACGAAACGCAGGCTTTGGTGAAGCCTGCAGGGCCCTGTTTCACCGGGAGTATGAAGTGATTCATGCACTTGACAATGTCAGCTTCACCATTGACGACGGAGAGATGGTGGGCTACATCGGGCCGAACGGAGCGGGAAAAAGCTCCACAATCAAAATTCTAAGCGGAATATTAACACCGGATAGCGGAACTGTTTTGGTGGACGGAAGGATTCCATACAAAAACAGGATTGACCATGTGAGGGAAATCGGAGTCGTATTTGGTCAGCGCTCGCAGCTATGGTGGGATGTTCCGGTCATAGACTCCTTTGAGCTGTTAAAGGATATCTATTCTATTTCGGATGCAAAATACCACAACAATTTGGAAGAACTGACGGAGCTGCTGAATTTAAAGGAGCTGCTGCGCTCTCCGGCCAGACAGCTTTCCCTGGGACAGCGCATGCGCTGCGAGATTGCGGCATCGCTGCTGCACAGCCCGAGGATTCTGTTTCTGGATGAGCCGACCATCGGACTGGACGCGGTATCAAAGCTGGCGGTACGCGACTTTATCCGCAGGCAGAATGAAAACCATAAGACAACCGTGATTCTGACGACACATGATATGCAGGATATTGAGGCGTTGTCCAAGCGTATTATCCTGATTGGCAAAGGACAGATTTTGCTCGACGGTACGCCGGCGGATATCAAAAAGGGTGATGCGGGGATTGATGAGACAGTGGCAGAGCTTTACCGTGCCTACGATATTTAGGAGGTGCGCCATGCGAAAATATGTATCGTTTTTTCGGCTGCGCTTTGGGATGGGTCTGCAGTACCGGGCTGCCGCTCTGGCGGGCATCGTGACACAGTTTGCGTGGGGATTTTTAGAACTTATGGCATTCCGGGCGTTCTACGAGACGGATTCGGCGGCATTTCCCATGGAGTTTTCGGCAATGTCCTCTTACATATGGATGCAGCAGGCATTTTTAGCCTTTTTTGCCACCTGGATGATGGAAAATGATATTT
Organism: uncultured Lachnospiraceae bacterium; assembly: GCA_945836355.1. Lineage (GTDB taxonomy): Bacteria > Bacillota > Clostridia > Lachnospirales > Lachnospiraceae > RGIG4057. The sequence continues at coordinate 7,057 of CAMALD010000048.1, forward strand.
TTGATTCGATAGTAAGCGGTAACATTGCGTATGAGCTGTGCAGACCGATACGAATCTATTCGATGTGGTTTGCCAGAAGCATTGCAAACCGTATGTCGAGAGCTGTGCTTCGCTGCTTCCCGATACTGATTGTGGCTGCCTTTTTGCCAAAGCCATACGGAATTGCGGCTCCTGCAGGCATGAGTTGCTTTTTGCTGTTTTGCGTTACCCTGCTTTTAGGTCTGCTGGTGACGGTGGCGTTTTGTCTTTTGGTGTATGTGCTTGCCTTTTTTACCATTTCCCCGCAGGGGCTTCGCATTGTTTTTACCTCAATGGTTGAATTTTTCTCGGGAGCCGTGATACCGCTGCCGTTTTTCCCGGAAAAGCTGCAGGCTTTCATGGAGCTTCTGCCGTTTGCGGCAATGCAGAATGTTGCGCTGCGCATTTACAGCGGGAGTATGACGGTGCCGGAAATGCAGAAGGCGGTATCGCTGCAGGTGTTCTGGCTGGCAGTATTGGTGCTTGGTGGCAGCCTGCTGTGCAGATGTGCGGAAAAAAAGGTGACCGTGCAGGGAGGGTGACAGGTTTATGGAAAAGAAAGACTATTATGAAAACAAAGGAGCAGAAAAGGAAATGTCAAAGCCGGGGTTTGGCAGGAGGCTCAAAAAGGGCATCCGTCTGTACGGACATTATGTGTCCATCAATATCCGGAGCATGATGCAGTACAAGACATCCTTCTTTTTGTCGGCGCTCGGGCAGTTTCTGGTATCGTTCAATGTATTTCTCGGAGTTTACTTTATGTTCCGGAGATTTTCCGCGGTCAGGGATTTTACCTACAGTGAGGTGCTTTTGTGCTTTGCGGTAATGCTGCTGGAATTTTCGTGCGCCGAAATGTTTGCGCGGGGCTTTGATTCGTTTTCGGGAATGGTGCGCAGCGGCAGCTTTGATCTGGTGCTGGTGCGTCCGCAGGGGGAGATTCTTCAGGTGCTGGGAAGCAAATTTGAGCTGACCAGAATCGGCAGAATGCTGCAGGCAATCGTTATGTTTGCCTACGGCGTGACTCATTGCGGGGTACA
>CAMALD010000049.1 GCA_945836355.1 uncultured Lachnospiraceae bacterium
TTATTAAGTGAGGAAAGTCATGTATGGACATTGGGAGATTTTATTATGGAAGAGAAAAAATCGAGAGCGGCAACAATCAGAAAGTGGACTATAGTGCTTTTATTAGGAATGATTGCAAATTTTGCGGGGGATTATCTGGCACGAGTGGCGCAGCTGCCGTTCTGGCTGGATACGCTGGGGACTTGCGCAGCCGGATATCTGCTGGGTCCTCTCGGCGGCGCTGTCGCAGGCGGCACCAGCCTGGTGGCATATATATTCTGGGATTCGCGTGATCTGCTCTACACGTTAGTCAATGTCGGAATCGGTATATCGGTGGGCGTTTTTATGCACAAGGGCTTTTTTGAGGAGCTGTTTGGCGTATTCAGTGCCAGCATGCTGATCGGTGTTTTGACGGCAATTATGGCAGTGCCGTTGAATCTGTATTATCTGGACGGAAACTGCGGCAATGTCTGGGGGGATGCATTGATTGAGCTGATTACGGATTACCGCGGTCCGGGCATTCTGGCGGCAGTGCTCGGAGAGCTTTTTATCGATATACCGGATACCGTGCTGACCTTACTGATTATCTATACTGTTTTTGGACCTCGTGCCGCACAGACGGACAGCCGCTGGACAAGACATTTCAGCAATCATCCGGCACGAAGGGTTAAAGCTGCGGGGGAGGGGAAACGTTTTTTTGCCCTGATATTTGCTGCATGCGCAATGTGTCTGGCGGGAGAAACGACAAACGCTCTCGCAGCCACGATTGAAGAAAATGATTATGTGGAAATCCTGTACAATAACGAATACCGGATGTATTCCTCGGAGGCGAACGGGGTGATACAGACGCCCGACGGCTATCTCTGGGTCGGCGGTTACGCCGGTCTGTACCGCTATGACGGAAAGCGGTTTGAACGGATGGGCGCGGAGGAAAACATTTCGAATGTCAAGGTACTGTTTCTGGATTCGAAAGGAAGGCTGCTGATTGGGACGAACGATAACGGTGTTGCAATCTACGAAAATGGAAGGTTTTCTTTATACAATACGGAAAGCGGACTGCCGGTCAACTCCATTCGCTCCTTTGCGGAGGATGCTGAAGGAAATATCTTTATTGGTACCACCGGCGCGGTGGCGTGTATGGATGCAGAGGGGCATATTACGATTCCGGAATATCTGGATGGCGTTTCTTATGTCAACAGTATGGCTTGCGCGGGCAGAATGCTTGTCGGCGTGACGAATACGGGCACCCTGTTTTGTGCGGACAGAAACACCGGTGTGCTCGAGACGCAATTATGCATGTCGGACAGCGTAAATTTTACCTGTGTCATACAACAGTCTGAAAACAGCTTCTATGTGGGCTCCGACCAGCAGCAGATATATGTGTATAATCTGGAGGATGGCAGCTTCCGATTCCACAGAATCATCTATCTGCAGCAGCTGACCAGTGTATCGGAGTTTTACCGCGATATCACAGGGTGTGTCTGGGTGTGTGCGGAAAACGGCATCGGATACATCAATAGCTATGACAAGGTGAAAAGAGTAGATCTGGGAGCCTTCAATTCTTCTATAGAAAATATGCTGCAGGATTATGAGGGAAACTATTGGATTACCTCCTCACGGCTTGGATTGCTGGAGCTGACGCCAAATCCGTTTTCGGATGTGCTGGCACGCTATGGCATCGGGGATGTGGTAGTCAATTCCACCTGTCTGTCGAAGGGGTGGTTGTATGTCGGCACAGACAGCGGACTGATATTGATTAGTGACAAGGGAAAGCTTGTGGAAAATGAGCTGACCGAAAAGCTAAAGGGTGTCAGAATTCGCTGCATTATGGCAGCTTCTGACGGAGCAGTATGGATTTCAACATACGGCAGCGACGGCTTGTTATGCTGCCGGGGTGATAAGTGGACGGTATACAATGAGACCACCAGAGGAACCAAGGGAAACCGTTTCCGCTCCACCTATGAGATGTGTGACGGGACGATAGCTGCAGGAGCGAGCAGTGGACTTACGCTGATAAAAAACGGGGAAGTCATATTGACGCTCGGCGAGGAGGACGGGCTGACGAACCCGCAGATTCTTTGCATGTACGAGACGAAGGAGCACGATCTGCTTCTGGGCAGCGACGGCGACGGTCTGTTTGTCGTCAGGGACGGTAAAATCGTGAAGAATCTCAAAGCAGAGGATGGCCTGAGCTCGCAGATTATTCTGCGCATTGCCGCATTTAAGGACGGATATCTGCTCATTACGGGAAATGCGCTGTGCTATATGGATGCGGACTATAACTTGCGTGTGCTGCATAATTTCCCTTACGTCAACAATCTGGATGTGGTGATACCGGGCAACGGCGATGTATGGGTTATGTCCAGCGCCGGCATTTTTATCGTCGATGAGGATGTGCTTTTCCGGGATGAAGAGAATATGAGCTACCGCCTGCTGCGCTCTAATCAGGGCATGAAATCCTCTGTGACCGCCAACTCATGGAGCGCGGTGGATGAGGACGGCTGGCTGTACATATCCTGCGTCAACGGTGTGCGGAAAATCAATCTTTACAATTCCCTGCAGACAAAGGGCGAATACCGGCTGGCAATCAATTCGGTGCAGGGCGGGGGCGGAGTATTTCAGAAGGATGAGAATGGTATTTATCAGATTGACAAAAGAGAGGCGCGTATTGTGATTGACCCGGCAGTGCTGGACTATACCTTGAACGATCCTTACGTGGAGTATTGCCTGGTCGGTGTAGACAAGGCACCGAACCGGCTGCGTTTAAGCAGTCTGAACCAACTGGTTTACACCAATATTCCGAGCGGCGAATATGACTTTCGGATTTCCGTGCTGGATGAGGATACGATGGAACCGGTCAGCTCCTTGACCTTTCAACTCAATAAAGAAAAGAAATTTTATGAGAATCCGGGCTTTACCACATATCTTATTCTGGAGATTCTCGGTATTGTGGTATTTGTGTCGTGGTCCCTGGCGAGAATCAGCAATGTGTCGCTGATAAGGAGACAGTATGAGCAGATTCGCCAGGCAAAGGAGGAGGCGGAGAAGGCGAATCAGGCAAAGAGTATGTTCCTTGCCAATATGTCGCATGAAATCCGCACTCCGATGAACGCCATCATTGGCATGAGTGAGCTGGCGCTAAAGGAAGACATGCCGGTGGAGGTACGTCAGGATCTCAATGATATCAGGGAGGCCAGCGAGAAGCTGCTGGATATCGTCAATGATATTCTGGATATTTCCAAAGTGGAATCCGGCAAGATGAAGCTGGTGGAGGCGGAATATTCCCTGTACGCCATGATTAACGACGCAGTGAACATGGTTCATTTCCGGCTGGGAAATAAGCCGATTGAATTTATCGTTAATGTCGATGAGTCCATGCGCAATTTTCTGGTGGGGGACGAGCTGCGCATCCGCCAGATATTGATTAATATTTTGAATAATGCGGTGAAGTATACCGAAAAGGGGCATATCACATTAACGGTCACGGCGGAGGAATCGGAAAAAGATACGGTGTTGAGGCTCTGTGTGAAGGATACCGGATGCGGTGTGCGCAAGGAGGATATCGGCAAGCTTTTCGGCACCTTTGAGCGGATTGAGGACGAGAATGTCCACAATATCGAGGGAACCGGCTTAGGACTTTCCATTGTTAAGAAAATGGTGGACCTGATGCAGGGAGAGATTCATGTAGACAGTGAGTATGGCAAGGGAAGCACCTTTGATGTCCGTCTGCCTCAGGGAAGGGGCGCCGGTGCTCAGACCTATCGCCAGGAGAAGGAAAAGGCTATTACCACAAAGCAGCAGCAGGAGGAGCAGAATTATCCGGATTATGCCGGTGCGAGGGTGCTGGTGGTGGATGATAACCGTCTGAACCTGAAGGTTGCCAAGGGCATTATGAAGGATTACGGACTTACCATAGAGACGGCGGACAGCGGCAAAGCCTGTCTGGAGCTGCTTGCGGCAGGAAATTACAGCATCGTCTTTATGGACCATATGATGCCGGAAATGGACGGTATCGAGACACTGCATCATTTGAAGAAAATACCGGGCTTCTACACTCCGGTGGTTGTGATGACGGCCAATGCTATCAACGGAATCAGTGCAATGTATGAAGCGGAAGGGTTTGCGGATTACTTAAGCAAGCCGATTGATCGGAAGGAGCTGGAGCGCGTATTGGCAAAGTATTTGGCGATGGGTGGTTGATTCGCGCGAAGCTTTCTGATATAATTTGGTATAGTAATATGCTGATATGAGGGCTAAACGTATTTCCTTGGCATTATAATTTGAAAGGGATGAAATTGTGCATACATTTTTTATTTTCCTGCAGATTTTTACATTAGTATTGATATTTGCGGCGCTGGTGCTGATTCTACATAACGATGTTACCGCCATGCAGCTGATGATGCTCTGTTTCCTGATTTGCATTTTGATTCAGAATATGGGATATTTCTTTGAACTGATGGCAAAAAACCCGGAAGAGGCGCTGATAGCGGTAAAGGTGCAATATATGGGCTCGTGCTGGACAATCCTGTTTTTCAGCCGGTTTATCTATTACTACTGTCGTTCCAACAGGTCCAAAGCGATTTTCTGGGTGATTGCGGCAGCGGCGATTACGGTGTTTACCGCAGTGATAACGAGCGAGTATCACGGCTTATATTACCGTGAGATGGAGTTTGTGACCGAGGCGGACGGTTTTCAGCACTTAAGCTTTGTGTACGGGCCGGTTTTCTATGTGTTTGTCATTTTCTGCTGCGGCATACCTTGCCTGTATTCCAGCGCTCTGCTGGCGCAGGCTCTGAAGCATGAAAAAAGAGGAAGGCAGAGAAGCTACTATGCATTGTTTATTGTTATGTCGCTGCTTACGCTGCTTACGCTGCTGCTCTATGCGACGAAGGTGATTCGCGTGTACGACCCGTGTCCGGCGGTAATCGGAATCATACTGTCCATTGTAGTCATCTGTGTATGGAGCAGACAGAATTATGATTTCAGCCGCGCGGCGTCCGATACCGTGCTTTCCGAGATGGAGGACTGTGTTATCATGCTGGATAACGAGCGGTGCATCACCAGCTACAATCCGGCTGCAGCCGCAATTTTTGTGACACTGCAGAAGGAGATGCTCGGCAAGTCCATCGATGAACTGGATGAGTTCCCGCAGAAGCTGCTGGAAAGCAACGAAAAACAGGAGTTTGAGCTCCACGGCGGCTATTTCGAGGGACGAAGCAAGGCTGTTATGGATAAGCGGGGCACATTGCGCGGCTATGTCATTACAGTATTTGATATTACAGCGCGCCAGACATATATCGAAGAGCTGACGGAGATGCGCAAGAAAGCAGAAGCAGCCAATCTGGAAAAAACGAAATTTCTCGCCAATATGTCCCATGAAACCCGCACTCCGATGAATGCGGTGGTGGGCTTAAGCGAGCTGATTATGGAAGAGAGCCGCGGGCGCAAGGTATATGATTATGCACGCGATATCAAGTCCTCGGTCAATAATCTGCTCAATGTGATAAACAATATCATGGATATTTCCAAGCTGGAATTCGGAAAGCTCGAGCTGATAGAGGGAAAATACGATATGGCAGAGCTGATTCGTGATATTGCGGTGGTGGTGGAGATGAACGCCAAGCAGAAGGGTCTGTCTTTTACCTATGAGATGGACGAGCAGCTGCCGCAGTGCTTTATCGGTGATGATAAGCGTATCCGCCAGATATTGCTTAATATTCTGGATAATGCGATAAAGTTCACCAAGAAGGGGCATGTGCGCTTTACCGTGACCGGCAGATTGAAATACCAGGATATCTGGGAATTGTTCTTTAAGATCGAGGATACCGGCATCGGTATTGATAAGGAGCATCTCGGAAAAATCTTCGAGAAGTTTAAGCAGGTAGATGAGAATGAGAACCGCAAGGAGCAGGGAAACGGTCTGGGGCTTTCCATTTCACAGAATCTGGCACATTTGATGAAGGGTGATATCCGGGTGGACAGTGAATACGGAGAAGGTTCAAAATTCACGGTGATTATCCCGCAGCGCGCTGCTGTCGAGGTTCCGGAACAGGAATCCAAAAAGCAGGAAGGCGATTGGGATCAGCAGATGTTTACCGCGAAGGACTGCCGTGTGCTGGTGGTGGATGACAATCTGATCAATTGCAAGGTAGCACTCGGAATGCTTCGTCCGTACGAGTTCGTGCTTGACAGTGCGAGAAGCGGTGCGGAAGCGATTGATTTGGTAAAGCAGAATAAATACGATATCATCTTTATGGATCATATGATGCCGGAGATGGATGGCGTTGAGGCGACACATATTATCCGCACGGAATGCGGTGAAAACGGCAAGTCTCCTGTTGTTGTGGCATTGACTGCCAATGCGCTGGATGGAGTACGCGAGATGTTTCTGGCAAACGGTTTTCAGGATTATCTTGCAAAGCCGGTGGACCGCCTGCCGATGCACAGATTATTGTTAAAGTGGATACCGGCTGATAAGCGCGAGGGCACCATGGAGGAACAACCGAGCGAAGCCAGCGTATCACTGGATGATCTTTCCGAGATTATTGTAAACGGCATAGATGTCCAGAAGGTGCTGGAATACCATACCGGCACGCTGGATGAATATGTGGAGCTGTTGAATCTGTTTTACATGGACGGAATTACGAAGGTCGGCTATATCAGGGAGCTGGCACAGAGGAGGGAATGGAAGAATTACCGCATTGAGGTGCATGCGCTTAAGAGTGCGTCGGCTAATCTGGGTGCCATGTCCCTGTCAAGAAAGGCAAAGGCGCAGGAAGAGGCTGCGGTCAGTCAGGATGAGGAGTTTATCGGACAGAATTTTGAAATTATGCTTCAGGAATATACCAATCTGCTGCAGGAGATACATAAGGTACTGATAAAAAAAGGAAAACAGAGAGCCGTATCCGATGAGCCGCGCGAGCCGATTACAGAGGAAGAATTGGTCAATGGCATAAAAGAAGCATTGGAGCTGGTAGAGCATTTTAAATCCAAGCCATGTGCCGAAAAGGTTGAGTGGCTTTTGGAACATCAGGTTGGTGAGAAGGCGCAGAAGGTACTGAATGATGTCTCTACCAAACTGAAGATGTATGACGACGATAGTGCGGAGGATTTGTTGCGCGAACTGTTGAATTCTCTTGGCGGTGAACAGAAGGAGGAAGAGAGATAGGTATGGAGAAGATGCGAATTTTAGCTGTGGATGATAACATTGTAAATCTTGCCACACTTGAGCAGGAATTGAAGGATGAATATGAAGTCATTCCGATGAGTTCCGGAAGACGTGCAATCAAATTCCTTTACACGGAAAAGGTGGATTTGATTCTGCTTGACGTGCAGATGCCGATCATGGATGGCATTGAGACTCTGCGAGAGATCAGAACACAGGAGAACGGTATCACCGTGCCGGTCATCATGCTCACTGCGAAGAAGGACAAGGAGACCGTGATTGAGGGGTCAAAGCTGGGCATCATGGACTATATTGTCAAGCCTATCAATTCCGATGATCTGCATGACCGCATCCGCCGCGCATTAAAGCGCCGCGGTGTGATTCCGATGGAGGGTGACGAGCTTTACCGCCTGGTAAAAGAGATTCTGGAATGCATTCATGGAGGAAAGCTGCGCGCCGCCATCCTGAAGACCGAGGAACTGATGGGCTACCAGATTGATGAGGCAGTGGCAGGACGTATGCATACCGCGCGTGCAAAGCTGCGCGCAAACGATTTGCCGGGGGCGGAGAGCATGGTGGCGCGTGTCATGAAGCTCATGGAGCGCGATGCGAATGTCCAGGCGGAGGATGACCGCCCGGTATTGAGTCTGGGTGAAATGAACTCCCGTCTGCTTTATATTCTGGATGACCTTCAGAACTTTGATATCAAGGAGGCTTCGGCAAAGCTTGAGAATCTTCTGCGCTATAACACGCCGAAGAATGTCAGGGATGCATGTATTGCTGCGCAGGAAAAGCTGGAGAACTATGACGATGATGAGGCAGAGAAAATTATTCAGGAAATCCTCAGGGAAATATAGTCTGTCGGAAAAAAGAAAGGCTCCGCAAAAGTGGAATGCATCCCCTTTTGCGGAGCC
>CAMALD010000050.1 GCA_945836355.1 uncultured Lachnospiraceae bacterium
AGACCATCGTTGAGGGCAAGGCTTCCTTCGAGAAGTGGGGTCCGTTCGAGGATATCGAGATCATGAATGACTGGTCCGGCAGAACTTCCGATAAGTTTGTACCGGATATGAATGATGCAAGCTACAAGGCACAGCTCAAGTCCGCTATGGAGACCCGTGTGAAGGCTGTTGAAGACTTCGCTACCAAGAAGGAAGGCTATGATAAGCTTCCGGATGAGGCTCTCGCAGCACTCAAGAAGCTCGTTGACGCTTTGAACTAATTTTATTAAATTTAAAACGGGGCTGTTCGCACAGCCCCGTTTTTTGCATTATAGGATATTACAACAATTATTCTAAAAAAGAGAGGGTATTTACTTATGGCACATTTAAGTGGTGTATTTTTTTCCAAGACTCTGGCAAGACCTGTGCATTATACTGCCGTATTGAGCAATGACAACGCGGGGGACACATCGTCCAACCCGCATTACAAAAGACCTGCAAAATCCGTGTATCTGCTTCACGGATACAGCGGATGTGATACTGACTGGTTTACCAACGCTCCTCTGGGCGATCTGGCAAACGAATACAATGTAAATTTCTTTATGCCATGCGGCGACAACAGCTTCTATCTCGACCAAAAGGCAAGCGGATTCCAGTACGCGCATTATGTAGGTGAGGAATTTGTAAACTACACCCGCCAAACCTTCGGTCTGTCCACCGACCGTAACGACACCTACATCGGCGGCTTGTCGATGGGAGGCTTTGGCGCTCTCCACACCGCATTGATGTTCCCGGAAACCTTTTCCAAAACACTGGCTCTGTCCTCCGCACTCCTTGTCAATGGTCTCAAATCCATGAAAAAGGGTGAGGGCAATCCGGTTGCCAACTATGAATACTATGAGCAGATGTTCGGTGATCTTTCCAAGGTTGCTGACTCCGACAACAATCCTGAAGTGCTGGTGCGCAAGCTTGTAGAGAGCAAGTCCGTCATTCCGGATATTTATCTTGCCTGCGGCACCGAGGATTTCTTAATTGGCCCGAACACCGCCTTCAAGGAGTTCCTGGATTCTCTCAATGTACCGGTGACCTTCTTTACCGGTCCGGGCATCCATGATTTCGTATTCTGGAGAGCACAGCTTGCCGCCGGTCTGAAATGGGCACTTGGCGACGAATAACATTACAGCCACTGTTTACATAGCTCCGCCAGTCTTGCCGAGGCAATCTTGTGCGTTGTCTCACTCGGATGCCAGTCGGTACCGATACCATTCTCTTCCCTCTGGCCCTCAAATTCAACATAGTGAAGACGGGAATCTCCTTCTTCCCTTCTCCGCTCTGCAAACTCCGAGATTGCCCGGCATAATGTGCGGTCCATAATTCCCATGCAGCATACGATTTCCACATCATTGCCATAATTGTCCCTGACCTTCCGGTACAGTTCCAAATAGGCATCGATAAACATCTTCTCACGCTCCGAAATACTGCGGGTATAGCTGGCATCGTTCGTTCCCAGATAGATGACCACCATGTCCGGGCGAAATCCCGATACATCCCATGCATCCGGCGCAATTCCCAGCCGGCTGCTGAGCGAAGCATTGGTATACGGATAAAGCTGCGGCATCAAAATCGTAGTATCCGGCTCGTTCTGCTCCTCCGGAATCCAGTCACTGATCAGACCGATACCACTCCATGAAACCAGTTGATAGTCCGCATTCAGCGCATTCGCCGTGCGCACCGCGTAAGCCTTCATCGGATTCTCCTGCGTGGTTTCAAAAATGTCCACATTCCAGACACCCTCGACTCCGTAGCCGCAGGTAATGGAATCCCCGATAAATTCAATCCTCCTGCCGCGTTCCGGCAGTGCTCTCAGCTTGGCATCATCATCGACCGTCAGATACCGGATGCCTGCGACCCCGAATGCATTCTCCGAATATTTCACTATGCGCACCGCCAGCTCCTCCGGCAGCTTTTCCACTGCCACACCGCGCCATTTTGCATATTCCTCACGGTCAAATATCAGATACTCCGCTTCCTCCGTATCCAGCTCAAAACGCTTCCACGGCTCGGCATCTTCCCCGACAAGGACACCGATGCAGCCGCGCTTACCATCCTCTCTGTACCAGGCGTCCGTCACAATTTGTGCCAAAATACGATTTCCCGTATAATAAAATCCAATCTCCGAGGCGGAATATCCAAGATAGCATATCCCGTCATGGTACAAAATGCGGCCGAGCTGCTTCACGTTTTTACTTTCTTTTGTGATTATCTCTTTTCTCATATACACTCTCCTTAAGCTTTTGCAGTAAAATCAGACTTTACTGCAAAAGCAAGACTCTTCTCAAAAAGCAGCTATCCGGCAGAGCTGTTTACTTCCAATCCAGCCAGCAGCTCTCTCCTGCCCCCAGATGCAGCTCCTGTATTTTATCCTGATACCGTACCTTGGTGTCGATATCCGCTTTCGCACGAATCACACACTCGGTCAGCAGACCGTCCTTCCACGCCATATCCACCTCGGCTCCTCCGCGCACGCACAGCCCCTTCACACAGCCCTCTGCCCATTCTGCAGGAAGTGCCGGCAACAGTACAATACGCTCCATCGTGCTCTGCACCAGCATCTCACCGATTGCTGCTGCAGCACCGAAATTACCGTCAATCTGGAACGGAGGATGATTATCAAAGAGATTCGGCAGCGTGGACTGCTTATAAAGTGCCAGCAGATTCTTGTATGCCTCCTCGCCATCCCAGAGCTTTGCATAGTGATTGATAATCCATGCACGGCTCCAGCCGGTATGTCCGCCTCCGTGCGCCAATCTGCCCTCCAGCGTCACTCGCGCTGCCTTCGCAAGCTCCGGTGTGCCATCCACCGTAATCTGGCAGGACGGATGCAGACCATACAGATGTGAAATATGGCGGTGCCCCGGCTCGGCCTCCTCGTATTCCTTCTCCCATTCCAGAATCTGTCCCTTGCTGCCAATCTGTGTCGGCACCAGACGTACACAGGCGTCCGCAAATTCTTTCGTCAATTCATCCTCAATGCCAAGCAGCTTAGCCGCTTCAATGCACTGGTTAAACAAATCCCGCAGAATCTGATTGTCCATTGTCACGCCCATACCGTTTGCGCCCCGCACTCCGCTCGGCAGAATATAGGTATTCTCCGGTGAGGTCGAAGGACAGGTTTTCAAATATCCGTCATCCTCAATCAAAAAATCAAGGAAGAATAAGGCTGCCTCGCGCATGATCGGATAGCTCTCACGCAGAAAATCCAGATCCTTTGTGTATTCATAATGCATCCACTGATGGGTACACAGCCAGGCAGCGCCCATTACCCAGTAAGAGGCCGGAATCCATATATCCTGCACGGCAGTATCACCCCAGATATCCGTATTGTGATGAGCCACAAAACCACGGCAGCCATACATCTTTCTCGCCGTCACCTTACCGTTCGGCAGCATTCTCCTGATGTGGTCGAACAAAGGCATATGGCACTCGGAAAGGTTCGTATTCTCCGCAAGCCAGTAATTCATCTCCGTATTGATGTTGATGGTGTACTTGCAATCCCACGGCGGAGCCATGTCCTTATTCCAGATTCCCTGAAGGTTGGCAGGTAATGTGCCCGGTCTGCTGCAGGAAATCAACAGGTAACGTCCAAAATTAAAATAAAGCTCGGTCAATCCGAAATCCGACGCATCAAGGTTCTTTAAACGCTCATCCGTCGGTATCCCGTCAAAAGCACTGTCACCGTGGAGGTCAAGCTTCACCCGGTCAAAAAGCCGTCTGTAATCCGCCATATGCCGCGCTTTCAGCTCCTCATAGGTGAACTGCATTGCGTTCTCCGTCTTTTCCCACACCGTCTCCTTGAGGTTTGGATAACGGAATGTGGTGCCTGCGGAAAACAGCAGCGTTACCTCCTTTGCCCCTTTTATCACCAGACGCTCACCGATTACCTCGCAGGTGCCGCCTGCCACGCGCGCGCGCAGCATCATATTAAGGTCTACGCCGTCACCGCCTATTTTGGCACCCAGCATTATGGTATCCTCTGTATATTTGCCGGCATAATCATAGAATTTGTGGCGGGTAAGCAGCGGTGTCAGTCCGATTCCTGCCGGGTCTTCCGTCTCAAAATGCATCACAATCACATCATCCGCTGCCGTTGCAAAAATCTCACGGCGATGCGCATATCCGTTCACCTTAAATGTGACGGTATGCAACGCATCCGCAAGCTCCAGCTCTCGCCTGTAATCCGTGACCTCCCCGTTCAAGCCCGAAAAATAAAGCTGGATATCTCCCAGCGTCTGATAGGAGCGCTGCCCCTGCGGTGTGCCGGAAAGGGCATTCATCATCAACTCCTCCGCCTCCGGAATCTGCCCGTTTCTGATGTATTCACGAATCTTCGGAAGATTCTTCAATGCATCCGGATTATTGCGGTCCAACGGTCCACCATACCATACACTATCCTCATTTACCTGTAAATGCTCTTCCTGTACACCACCAAAAATCATTGCTCCCAGCCTGCCATTACCAATCGGCAATGCCTGATTCCAATCCCAGGTAGATGATGTATACCATAATTTTGTGCTCATCCGAGTACCCCCAGTCATTATTTTTGCTTTCAGCAAAAGGAGAAGCCAAGCTGACTTCCCCTTTATTACCAATACACTTAGTTCTTAAAAAATGTAGATACGAAATTGTACCATCCGGTGCGAATCGCCTTCGAATCATGGTCTGCACCCGGAACTTCAAACCAGGTATGCTCCACGCCGTTGTTCGTCAGGATGTTGTGATAGCTCTCCGGGAACTTGCCGACTACACCATCCTTCGTGCCACAGCATATCATAAACACATACGGAAGCTCTGACCCTTCAGGAAAATGCATATCCTCCTCGGCCATCTGCCCAACATGTGTCATTGCCCAGTCCTTTGCCGGTGTAACACCCGGCGCCGGTGCAATTGCCCCGATATACCCAAATAAATCCGGACGGGAAAGACCGATGAACAGGGTCTCACGCCCGCCCATGGAGAAGCCTGCAATCGCTGTATTTTCTCTTCCGGTCAGGACCGAATAATTAGACTCTATGTACGGCATCAGGTCATTCACGAGATCGTTGATAAAATTGTCATACGGAGCAACCGCTTCCTGAGTAAAGCCCGGTTTCTGGCTTTCATCCCATGCGGCATACATATTCGGCATGACAACAATCATCTCTTTTGCCTGACCGTCTGCTGCCAGATTTGCAGTAATTTCTTTGATGTGGTTGTTTGAATCCCCCATAAAGGAATATTCATCACCAAAAATACCATGTAAAAGATAAACTACCGGATATTTCTTCTCCTCGGAATAATCCGCCGGAAGCAGGATATTAAATCCTCGCTCCATGCCGGTGGTCTCGGAATGATATGTTTCATGCTTTACTGTACCATACTTTACATCACTGCGGGTTACATATGCCTCCACCGGGCACTCTGCTTCAATTGAAAAACCGTTCACTTCTATTCCTCCCTGGGTGTCTTCCATATTCTCATTTTCCGCCGGTATTGCCGTAGGCGTCAGTTCCGTTGTCGGTGTCGATGTCGGCGTTGGTGTGGGCTCCGGGGTTGGTGTCAGTGTCGGCTCCGGTGTCACCTCTGCTGTGGTCGGCTCTGCCTCCGGTGTCGCTGCCACCTGTGTAACCACGGTTTCCGAATTATCCTTTGCGCTCTCCTGATTATCCGACTCCTTCCCACAGCCGGCTACAAGCAACAGCATCGCACCGGCAAGCAAAGCAACTCTCTTTTTCCTCATAATAGCACTCTATTTCTGTATCGTTTCCTGTGTTGCATATATGTAAGTTCATCACCTTAATTTGAACTCATTTACCGTATTCGATAAAATCTCTGCACAGTCCCCAAGCTGATTAGCGATTGCACTGTTTTCCTCTGCGGAAGCAGCGTTGGTTTCAACCATATCGGAGATTTCTTTAAAGCTGTGGGAAATCTCTTCAATCGAAGCCTTCTGCGTACCAACTGCTGCAACAATTTCATCAACATTCTTCGCATTTTCAATCGAATAACTAATTCCGTCCATAATGGTTTTCTGTGTTTTTTCCACCAGCGCCTTTCCATTGTTTACGGCAACGCGGGATTTTCCAATGATATCATTGATATTGTTACTTGCCCTTGATGAATTTGCGGATAACTCCTGAATCTCGGAAGCAACCACAGCAAAGCCCCGCCCTGATTCTCCCGCACGGGCAGCTTCAATGCTTGCATTAAGCGACAGGAGATTGGTCTGGCTTGCAATGTTGTTGATTTCCATTATGAATTCAGCAATGCCGTCAAAACAGGTTACGATTTCATCTATGGCAGCCACAAGGTCTTCCATTTCCTTTGCCCCAACGGTTAATCTTGAATTCGTGTCGTTCGCATTTTGTTCTACTGCCTTTGCCAGTTCACCGATTTCCTGCATCGAAACGACCAGCTTATTCATCTGTTCGTTTGCATTGGCAACCGACTGGGACTGGCTCGTAGCAGACTCCGCCACGGACTCACTCGTCTGCGACAGATTGGCGGCAAACTCTTTTACGGTCTTTGACTGTGAATTAATCTCATCAAAGCTATCGTTTAAAACCTCTAAAATATGCTGCAGCGAATTTTTAATCTGCCTGTAGTCACCGCGATAATCTCCGTTTACTTCGATGCTCAAATCCTTATCTGCAATGGAACTCACAACCTTGTTGATTTCGGTAATGTAATAGTCCAGCCCGCGGATGGTATTATTTAACGCCAGAGTTACCTGATTTACCTCTGCGGACTGTTTATCCTCCTCAAACCGGAACTGCAAATTGCCATCCGTGATGGCAACCACGTTGTTTGCTACATCCTCCAAAGGCGCAAACATCGGACTTATCGTCTTTATCAGGTTTGCAGAAGAGAGTTTTGCAGATACCGCAACCGACAGCACTACTGCAATCACAATTCCGACAAGCAGTAAAAATATGCCGCCTAAAGAGCTGGCATAAATAATCGACCAGCCGGTTACTTCGGATTGTTTATGTATAAACAGCTTAAATCCGCCCTTGTAATCCCAGATAACCGCTGATTTCAGATCCTCATCTATAATTCTCCCGTAGGATGTCTCGGTAATGTTGGTCTGATTCGATACGGATAATGCATATTCTTTGTTTGGATGAGTAAGTATGGTGCCGTTACCTGAAACAATCGATATATAGTTGTCCCCCGAATAGGAGCTTTCCGCTAAAGACACCAGGTCAGTCATATACATATCAAGACCGACGACACCTTTCCCGCCCGGCGTATCCACAACATGGGCAATTGTGATGCAGATATCCCCTGACTGTTCATCCACGTATGGGTCTGTGAGATAAAGACCGGCTTTTTCCATTGCACCCACATACCAGCCGCGCTCCGATACGACAAAATCAGCAGGCGGAAGCCATCCTCCGCTCATATATGTCATAATACCATCGGAATAGATAACCCCGTCTTCCGGCACACAAATGTATACTGCCGAGACATCATCATAAAGAGTTACCATTTTATCAACATAGGAATAATAATCCTCCGGACTGATTGCACCGCTGGATACCCCGGCCGCAATCGTTTCAATAAAGGAGATTTTCTTGTTAATGCTGGATTCAATGCCGGTATTATATTCTTTTACAATCTCCTTACAAAAAGAACCATTGTCAACAATCAAAACAACAAACACTACAATCGTTGCTATCAATGCTGTTAAAGAAATCGCTTTCTTTAAGTGATTCACTGCTTTTGTACTCACAATCTGACTTAAATGCTTCATACGCCGCCTCTTTTCCTTCAAATCTCTTCCTGCTGATGAAAGGTATTACATTGTTATATTTTATCATTTTATCAAATAAATAGCAACGAAAAACGAGCTATACAATTTCTTTTCGTCTGTCGCACTCTTCATATAAACGCGGCACCATCGTCTCCATCTCATACTTTAACAAGATATCTCTCTCTTTGTACAATTCAGAAAACTTACTCACAACACGCTCTGCC
>CAMALD010000051.1 GCA_945836355.1 uncultured Lachnospiraceae bacterium
GCATTTCCACGGTTTCATGTGGCAGGTGCAGCTCTTTTTTTGCATTATATAATGCAAAAGCGCTCCGCTAAGGATGCGCACTCGCGCGTAAGGTATTTAAGTTGCTAAAGCAACACGCGCTCGGCGCGCAGAATCTCGCAAGCGGGATTCTTGGTTCCGTCAAAGATCGATTGTTATTAGCAATCCTAATGAATTATTTTCAATATATTTATTTCCCTTATAAGTCGAATCATGATATAATGTGAGCGTAAGCACACATTATATCAGCGCCGATTCGGTCACGAGCAGCGCGAGTGAAATATCAATGCCGAATCGTGCGCATCCCCCGGAGGGTATCATGTGATGAAATCACATGATATAATGTTCGCGAAGGCAAAAGTGAGCAATGCAAAGGTTAAGTAAATATGAAAGGAGATACCATGGGAAGCGTAAAAAGAATTTATGTGGAAAAGAAGACCCCGTATGCGGTACGGGCGAAGGAACTGAAGGCAGAAATCCGCAGCTACTTAGGGTTAAAAACTCTCGAGGAGGTGCGTGTATTAATCCGCTACGATATCGAGAATATCAGCGAGGATACTTACAAGAAGGCACTCGGCACTATCTTTTCCGAGCCGCCGGTTGATATTTTGTACGAAGAGACCTTTCCGGTAAACGATACCGACCTGGTATTTTCCGTAGAGTACCTTCCGGGACAGTTCGACCAGAGAGCAGACTCCGCAGAGCAGTGTGTCAAGCTGTTAAACGAGACGGAGGAGCCGGTCATCCGTTCGGCTACCACCTATGTACTCACCGGTGCTATTGCTGCAGAGGATTTTGAGCGTGTAAAAAGCTACTGCATCAACCCGGTGGATTCCCGTGAGACCAACGAAATCAAGCCAAAGACCCTTGTCACCGTGTTTGATACTCCTGAAGATGTAAAGATTTTTGACGGCTTTAAAAACATGCCGGAGGCAGAGCTTAAGAGCCTTTATGATTCCCTGAACCTGGCGATGACCTTTAAGGATTTCCTTCATATTCAGAATTATTTTAAGAACGAGGAAAAGCGTGATCCATCCATGACGGAGATTCGTGTGCTGGATACCTACTGGTCCGATCACTGCCGCCACACCACCTTCCTTACCGAGCTGACCGACGTAAAGTTCGAGGACGGATATTATAAGAAGCCGATCGAGGACTCCTTCCGCCGCTATGAGGCAGACCGCGCCATTCTCTATAAGGGAAGGGATGATAAGTATATTTCCCTGATGGATATCGCGCTGCTCGCTATGAAAAAGCTGCGCGCGGACGGAAAGCTTGAGGATATGGAGGTTTCCGATGAGATTAACGCCTGCTCCATCGTAGTGCCGGTGGAGATTGACGGTGTGACCGAGGAGTGGCTGGTATTCTTTAAGAACGAGACCCACAACCATCCGACCGAGATTGAGCCTTTCGGTGGTGCTGCCACCTGTCTGGGCGGTGCAATCCGAGATCCGCTGTCGGGCCGCGGTTATGTATACCAGGCAATGCGTGTTACCGGTGCTGCAGACCCGACCGTTTCCTTAAAGGATACGCTCTCCGGCAAGCTGGCTCAGAGAAAGATTGTTACCGGTGCAGCAAAGGGCTACAGCTCCTACGGTAACCAGATTGGTCTTGCTACCGGGCTTGTGGATGAAGTATATCATCCGAACTATGTGGCAAAGAGAATGGAGATTGGTGCCGTTATGGGTGCTGCTCCTAGAAAGAATGTTATCCGTGAAAATTCCGATCCGGGCGATATCATCATTTTGATGGGCGGACGTACCGGACGTGACGGCTGCGGCGGAGCTACCGGTTCCTCCAAGGCTCATACGACGGAGTCCATTCATGTCTGCGGCGCAGAGGTTCAGAAGGGTAATGCACCGACCGAGCGTAAGCTGCAGAGATTGTTCCGCAGGGAAGAGGTTGCCCGTCTGATTAAGAAGTGTAATGACTTCGGTGCGGGCGGTGTATCCGTTGCCATCGGTGAGCTGGCAGCTGGCCTGCGCGTTCAGCTTGACAAGGTGCCGAAGAAGTATGCGGGTCTGGACGGTACCGAGCTTGCGATTTCCGAGTCCCAGGAGCGTATGGCAATCGTGGTTGACCCGAAGGATGTTGACAAGATGCTGGCATATGCTGAAGAAGAAAACCTTGAGGCGGTTGTGGTGGCAGAGGTGACCGAGGAGCCTCGCCTTGTGCTTGTCTGGAGAGACAAGGAGATTGTCAATATTTCCCGCGCCTTCCTTGACACCAACGGCGCTCATCAGGAGGCTACGGCTGTGGTTACCATGCCGCAGGAGAAGGACAATTACTTTAAGACAGGCGCTTCCTACGAGGCAGTTTCGGTGAAGAAAGCAAATGCTGAGGCTGGAGTAACCGCTTCCGCAAATCAGTTTGATGTAAAGAAGGAGTGGCTTGCAATGCTGGCCGACCTCAACATCTGTTCGAAAAAGGGTCTTGTGGAGATGTTTGACTCCTCCATCGGTGCCGGCACCGTTACCATGCCTTACGGCGGCAAGTACCAGATGACGCCGGTACAGACCATGATCGCCAAGCTTCCGGTGCTTCGCGGTGCCTGCGATACCGTAACCATGATGAGCTATGGCTATGACCCGTACCTGTCGAGCTGGAGCCCGTACCACGGCGCAATGTATGCCGTTGTTTCCTCTGTTGCAAAGATTGTTGCGGCAGGCGGTGATTTTACTAAGATTCGTTTTACCTTCCAGGAATACTTCCGCCGTCTCGGCACCGACCCGAAGCATTGGGGTGAGCCACTTTCGGCATTGCTTGGTGCATATGAGGCGCAGATGAGGTTCGGACTGCCGTCCATCGGCGGCAAGGACAGCATGTCCGGAAGCTTCAATGAAATAAACGTGCCTCCGACACTCGTTTCCTTCGCTGTGGATATCGCAAAAAGCAGCGAGGTGGTAACGCCGGAGTTCAAGAAGGCGGGCGATGCATTGGTTCGTTTCACCATCGAGAAGGATGAGTACGAGCTTCCGGTATTTGACCAGATGATGAAGCTTTATGGTCAGATTACCGGGCTGATGAGAAAGGGACTGATTGTTTCCGCATATGCGCTTGGCGCAAAGGGTGTGGCTGAAGCAGTCAGCAAGATGGCATTTGGCAACCGTCTTGGCGCAGAGCTTTGCAACGAGAGAGATCCGAAGTCCTTCTTTATGCCGGAGTATGGCAATATTCTTGTGGAAATGGCAAAGGACGATGTCAGGAAGCTCGATGAGATGGGAATCGCATACGATTTCTGTGGTGTTGTTACCGAGAAACCGGAGTTTAAGATTGGCGATGTGACCGTATCCATGACAGAGGCACTTTCTGCGTGGGAGAACACTCTGGAAAAGGTATTCCCGATGCATTCCGGCGCTGTGGATGAAAAAGAAACCTTCAAGACCCAGCTTTTTGATGCAAAGACCATCTATACCGCAAAGAATAAGATTGCAAAGCCGAAGGTATTTATTCCGGTATTCCCGGGCACAAACTGCGAGTACGATACGCAGAAGGCCTTCGAGCGCGCCGGTGCTGAGGTAAATACCATCGTATTCAAAAATCTGGACGAGAAGGGTATCCGCGAGTCGGTGGAAGCCTTCGAGAAGGGCATCCGCGAGGCACAGATTCTGATGTTCCCGGGCGGCTTCTCCGCAGGTGATGAGCCGGATGGCTCCGGTAAGTTTATCGCTACCGCATTCCGCAATGAGCGCATTGCGAATGCAGTGAATGACCTCCTGAAGGTGAAGGATGGTCTGGTGCTGGGTATCTGTAACGGTTTTCAGGCAATCATCAAGCTCGGTCTGGTACCTTACGGCGAGATTACTCCTCAGCAGGCAGATTCTCCGACCTTAACCACCAACAATATCGGACGTCATATCTCAAAGTCCGTATATACGAAGGTGGTTACCAACAAGTCCCCGTGGCTGATGAAGGCAGAGCTTGGTGGTGTATACTCCATCCCGGCTTCGCACGGAGAGGGACGTTTTGTAGCAAGTGAGGAGTGGATTAAGAAGCTTGCTGCAAACGGACAGATTGCTACCCAGTATGTCGATCTGAACGGCAACCCGACGATGGAGGAGGCCTTCAATCCGAACGGCTCCTACTTTGCTATCGAGGGTATCACAAGCCCGGATGGCCGTGTACTTGGTAAGATGGCGCACTCCGAGCGCCGCGGTGATGCAGTGGCACTCAACATTACCGGTAATCAGGATCAGCATATTTTTGAGTCCGGTGTGGCATACTTTAAATAGAAACAAGCGGGTTTTGGCAAAAGGCTGAGACAAAGTGATACTTTGTTCCGGTCTTTTGCCGTTTTAGAGATTGGCATGGAGGTGTATTGCGAATGAGTATGAGTGAGCAGATATTGGAGCAGGCGAAGCAGCTTCAGTCTGAGCTGGAAGAGAAAAGACATTATTTACATCAGCATCCGGAAATCGGATTTGACCTTCCGAATACGAAGCAATTTGTGATGGATGAATTGACAAGGATGGGGTACGAGCCCAAAAGCGTAGGCAAATGTGGTGTTGTGGCGCAGGCAGGAGGCAGAAAGCCGGGCAGATGCATCATGCTCAGAGCGGATATGGACGCCCTCGCCATGCAGGAGGAAGCAGATATCCCGTATAAAAGCCTGCAGGACGGAAAAATGCACGGCTGCGGCCATGATATGCATACGACGATGCTGCTCGGTGCCGCAAAACTGTTAAAGCAGCAGGAGGACAATATCGAGGGTGTGATAAAGCTTGTGTTTCAGCCGGCAGAAGAAATTTTTCAGGGCTCGCTGGACATGATGGAAAACGGTGTTTTGACGAATCCTCAAGTGGATGCGGCGCTGATGATTCATGTGGTTGCCGGGCTGGAGCTGCCGACGGGAACCTGGATGGTTCCGAGCAGGGGCGGAATCAGCATGAATACCTGCGAGCAATATAAAATTACAGTATACGGAAAAGGAGGCCACGGCTCCGCGCCGCAAAATGCCATTGACCCTATCACAGCGGCAGCGCAGCTTCATCTGGCGCTGCAGGAGATTAACAGCAGGGAGCTGGGACCGAATGAGTACGGTGTCTTTACAACCTGTCATTTTGAGGCGGGCACAACCTCGAATGTGATACCGGATTTTGCACGGATGGAAGGAACCATCCGGACGGCGGATGTGGATAGAAGCATAAACAAAAAGATAAAGCAGAGAATGAAGGAAATTTCGGAAGGAGTAGCGGCGTCCATGAGATGCCGGGCAGAGGTGGAGTTTTCGGATTTTTGCCCGTGCATGAAAATAGATGATGCGCTGGCAAAAAATGTGTACACCTCGATGGATGAAATGTTCGGACCGGCTGTGGTTCCGATGGAGCCGGGTCCGGGCGGCGGAAGCGAGGATTTTTCCTTTATCAGCCATGAGGTTCCGGCAACAAGCATGTTTCTGGTGGCAGGAAGCTCAAAGGAAGGTTTTGTGTACGGTCAGCATCATCCGAAGGTGATATTTGATGAATCCTGTCTGTATAGAGGAAGTGCGGCATATGCTTATGCGGCTCTGCGATATCTTCAGATGACATAAAAACCTTTATTTCGTGGTTAATTGAGAAAAAACTAAAAAATTTCACAAAATATAGCTTGCCTTATTCATTCAATTGGTGTAGAATATTGCTTGGAGAATTTGTAACAAAATCGTAACAATTATTCTTGCGCGGCTGCCGGTATGCGGTACAGTAAGTAATGAGCCGTTATCCGGGGCTGCGAATGCTGAGATTATCTCATATATGTTCGATATGAAGTTACCGTAAGAGTCAGTTTTGTTTGGAAACATGAGGTGAAGAATGAGTAAGCGAAGAAGAAATTATATTATCCCGGCGGCAATTGCTACGGTAGTATTAATCAGCACTACAGCAGATTTTGATATGTCAGGGGCACAGAATCAGACAGCAGAGCAGGCATCAATGGAGATGGTTCTGCCGGATAAGGATACATATACGGGTGATATGGTAAAGAATATGGCATCCGGTTCACAGCAGGAGTCGTCATCCGGGCAGGATGTTTCATTGCCGCAGGATGCGATGGCGGCGCAGGAAGTATCATTACCTCAGGATGTGATGTCATCGCAGGATATGGTACTCACGGAGGATGAGGCAGCACAGGATTCGCTGGATAAGGTAATATGGGCAGGAGATTATTCGCTGGCAGCAGGCTCTGCGGAGGAAGAGGAGGAAGCGGAGCTGGTGATTTTTGAGGACGCAGGTTTGGAGGCTTCCGAAAAAAGCGAAAGTGCGCAGGAGGACAATACGGCGGTTGATTCCGATATGATGGTGTTTGAAGGTGATATGATAGGTTCGGATGATGAGCTGTATCTTCCGAAAGACAAGTTCACGCATGAAGAGCCTGCACCACAGTTTTATTCGCAGGGTGTGACACACAGCTCCGTTGCAGATATTCAGGAGCGCCTGATGGATCTTGGCTTTATGGATTATGCTGAACCTACCATGTATTATGGCTCCATCACCATGGAGGCGGTGAAGATGTTTCAACGGCAGCATGGGCTCAAGGAGGACGGAATTATCGGACCACAGACAAAGGAGCTGCTGTTTTCGGATGAAGCAAAATATTATCTGGCAAAGGTGGGCATGCGCGGCGACGATATCAGGCGCATTCAGCAGCGTTTGTATGAGATGGGTTATCTTGCAAAGGAGGAATATGTCACCGGTTATTTTGGTGACGTGACAGAACAGGCTGTCAAGAGTATGCAGAAGAATAATGGCGTGCTTGCCGACGGTAAAGTGGGACACGACACGATGGAGCTTCTCTACAGCGAGGATACCAAGCCGAATCTTCTTTCCTACGGAGATAAGAGCGATGTGATTCTCGAATGCCAGAACCGTCTCAAGGAGCTGGGATATCTGACAACCAAGCCGGATGGACAGTACGGCAATGATACGGTAGCCGCGGTAAAGCTGTTCCAGTCAAGAAATGATATTGTGGTGGACGGTTATCTCGGACCGGCGACGATGCAGGTGCTGCACAGCTCTGCTGCAGTGTCGAATGGTATCGTAATCGGTGAGAGCGGTGATACGGTTAAGCGTGTGCAGGAGCTGCTTGCGAGATATGGATATATGTCATCGGCAAATTGTACCGGATATTTCGGTGAGATTACCGAAAATGCGGTTATGGCGTTCCAGAAGAATAATGGCCTGACAGCGGACGGAAATGTCGGCATGAAAACGATGAATAAGCTGACTGGCGGTGATGCGGTCAAGGCGGGGGCGACTGCTTCGGGCAGTACTTCCTCGGGAAGCTCCAATTCCTCTTCAGGCAGCAATACGGGCATCGGCAGTTCTTCGGGAAGTTCATCCCAGACCAGTAATACCAGCAGCGTGTCGGCTTTGCTCGCTGTGGCAAAATCAAAGCTTGGCAGTAAGTATGTATACGGCGCGAAGGGACCGAATACCTTTGACTGCTCCGGATATGTGTACTGGTGTCTGAATCAGGTGGGTGTAAAGCAGAGCTACATTACTTCCTACGGCTGGAGAAATGTCGGTAAGTATCAGAAGATTACGAAATTTTCCGATATCAAGGCAGGGGATATTGTGGTTGTGACAGGGCATGTCGGAATTGCAGCCGGAAACGGTATGGTATACGATGCCTCATCGAGCAGCGGTAAGATTGTATACCGGTCACTTGGCAGCTGGTGGAAAAACAGATTCATCTGTGCATGGAGAATCTTCTGATAAACGCGGCAAATGCAGTCGGTGCAAAAATACGGAAACTCAAAAAAATAATGATTATTGCAGGAAATTCTGCGGGATGACGGAAGTGTCGAAGCCCCGCAGAATTTTTTGCTCTCAATTCCTATAATGTAGAAAGCGTTCCTCTAAGGATGCGTACGCGTTTGCTTTTAGACAGCGGATATAGAAAAAGAGGGAATGAAAGAGGATACACGAGAATACAAGAGCAAAAAAATAGATTCATGATAAAA
>CAMALD010000052.1 GCA_945836355.1 uncultured Lachnospiraceae bacterium
ATGGTTGGTCCCAGCAGCTCTCACACAGCTGGAGCTGTCCGGATTGGCCTGATGTCAAGGATTTTGTTAAAGGATACCCCCTTAAGGGGTGAGATTTTTTTGCATGGCTCGTTTGCGAAAACCGGTCCGGGGCATGGAACGGATAAGGCGATTGTTGCGGGGATTTTAGGTATGCAGCCGGATGATATGCGGATTCCGAACAGTTTCGCCGTGGCGCAGGAGAAACATTTTACCTTTTCGATTGGCAACACTCATATTACCGATGCGCATCCAAATACAGCGCTGATCCGATTGAAGGGAGTTGGCGGAAGAGAGCTTGAGATGCAGGCATCTTCTGTTGGCGGCGGAAGTATTATGGTAAACAAAATAGATGGAATCGATGTGAATTTTTCCGGAGAGTATCCAACACTAATCGTGCATAACTTAGACCAGCCCGGACACGTGGCGGAGGTTACTTCCATGCTGGCGCATAAATCAGTAAATATTGCTTCCATGCAGCTTTACCGGGAACGTCGGGGGGAATATGCCGTTATGGTGCTGGAAACGGACCAGCCTATACCGGACAATGCAATTGCCTGGCTGGAGCATCTGGAAGGAATTATTAAGGTGACTTATTTCAATGGATTGAGCCATGAAACCTTAGAGTAGGAAAGGGGGCATAAGCATGGCATTATCATTGCAGGAAATTATAAGCTGGTGCAGGGAAGAGGGAAAAGAGTTTTGGGAATACATGCTATATGACGATATGCGGGAGCGGGGAGTGCTCCGGGAGGAATCCCTTTCCTACATGGAAACGATTTTTGATACCATGCTGCACACCGTAAAGACGTATCGACAGGAACGGTTATCCACAAGCGGACTGGTGGGGGCAGAGGGAGGAAAAATGGAAGCCTACCTAAAAAAGGGGAGTACTCTTTGCGGTTCATTTATGGGAAATGCCATGAGCACTGCGTTGAAAATGGCGGAGTCCAATGCCTGCATGAGAAGAATAGTGGCAGCACCCACCGCCGGTTCCTGCGGAGTGCTTCCCGCAGTACTGATTCCGTATTACGAAATGAAACAGACAGATAAACGGGAGATTATCAAAGCATTGTATGTGGCAGGAGGAATCGGGGAGGTGATTGCCCAAAGGGCTTCTATCAGCGGAGCTCAGGGGGGCTGTCAGGCGGAGATTGGCTCGGCAAGCGCCATGGCAGCCGGAGCATTGGTCTACCTGGAAGGAGGCTCCGGGGAACAGATTTGTCATGGGGCTGCGCTGGCGTTAAAGGGATTGTTGGGGCTGGTGTGTGATCCGGTTGCCGGTCTGGTAGAAATTCCGTGTGTGAAACGAAATGTTTTAGGTGCAGTGAATGCTATTTCCTGCGCGGATATGGCTATGGCTGGCATCAAGAGCAAGATACCGCCGGATGAGGTGATTGATGCTATGCAGGAGATCGGAACAAAGATGGACAGTGCATTTCGGGAGACCGCCCTCGGGGGGCTGGCTACAACTGCTACCGGTCAGGAAATTGCACAAAAGCTGATGAAGGAATAGCTTGATGTAAACAAAAGAAAGATTATGGAAAGAGGGGTTTTATAGGTATGGAAACGATTTACTGGCATTTGCCTGGTATTTACTATTATGCAGAGATGAATCATGTTTTGTTTATCGCGATGAAAAAGTATCCTGAAATGTTTAGAGACGGATACCAGATTGCTTCTGTTTACGGAACCTTCCCGACTGCAATCTGGAATGGGGGACGTTACAGTGTCGATGGCTTTTGCAAAAAAAAGGAAGTAGAGGATATCATCAAATCATATAATGATCTCGGGATTCCGGTGAGATTTACATGGACGAATGTGCTTCTTGAAGAACAGCACGTCTATGACAGCTACTGCAATATGATTATGAAGGCCGGAAACAACGGGATGAATCAGGTGCTGGTAAACAGGCAGGTGCTTGAAGATTATATACGGAAAACCTATCCTGATTACAAAATAGTGTCTTCCACAACAAAAAGAATTTTGAATGTGGATCAGGTTCTGGATGAGCTGGCAAAGGATTATTATCTGGTGGTGCTGGATTACGATCTCAATCATGATGAAAAGGTTATCGAACGGCTTCTTCCGTTTGCGGACAGAATCGAAATACTTGTAAATGAGACCTGTCAGCCGCATTGTCCGGTGAGAATGAATCACTACAAGGAAATATCGAAATGCCAGATAGAATATGATATTACCGATAAGCTGAAAAACATCTGCCCGGATCGTTCCCCGGAAGCGAGAACCTTCAAGGACGGTATGAAGAAGCCTGCGTTTATGTCAAATTCTGATGTTGATGAATATGCGAAAAAAGGTTATCGGAATTTCAAGATTGTCGGACGGGGGCTTGGGATGGATTTTTATCTGGATGCCTTGATTTATTATCTTGTGAAGGATGACAATAAGGACTTCATTCGCAGATTTATCTTTGAAACAGTGAGCAAAGTATTAAGCGCGCAATCAAGTAAATAATTCAGAAATCATTCTGTTTATTCCGCAGGGTGTGTCCGTTCCGGGACTTACCTCGACGGAAGGAATGTACATGGCGGATAGCGGAAGATTTTTGGGCTGAGCGAGGAGGGTATCCATGTTTGATTTTCAGAAAATGTATCGGGAAAAACTGAAAAGCCCGCAGGAAGCAGTGATGGTTGTAAAAAGCGGGGATTGGATTGACTATACGTCTTCTCTGGGAAAGCCGGTATTGCTGGATAAAGCACTGGCACAGCGCAAGGACGAGCTGCGGGATGTAAAAATACGAGGAAACCTGCTGGCAGGACCGATTGAGGTGGCAGAGTGTGATGAAAGCCAGGAGCATTTTATCTATCACAGCTGGCATTGCTCCCAGTATGAAAGAAAACTGTGTGATGAAGGAAAATGCTATTATATTCCTATGGTTTTTCATAATAATGCAGCGTACTATGAGTATTTTCTGCATGTCAATGTGGTTATGGTATCGGTGGGACCGATGGACAAGCACGGATATTTTAATTTTTCGGTGAATACCGGCGTGGCGGCGCCTATTGTAAGAAAAGCCGATATTGTGATTGTGGAGGTAAATGAGAATTTGCCGAAGATACGCGGCGGATATGATGAATGCATTCATATTTCGGAGGTGGATATTATTGTGGAGGGGTATCACGAGCCCTTTGATAATATCAAGCCGCAGGAGCCAAGAGAAGTGGACAAAAAAATTGCAGAGCTTTTGATTCCCTATATAGCGGATGGATCCACCTTGCAGCTTGGCATCGGCGGAATGCCGAATGCGGTGGGGGAGATGCTGGCGCAGTCGGATTTGAAGGACCTTGCGATGCATACGGAGCTTTGCTCTGATGCCTATCTTACCCTGTATAAGGCGGGAAAGCTGACCAACCGATATAAGAATATCGACCGCGGGAAGGGCGTATTTGGGTGTGCGATTGGTTCGAATGAACTGTATGAATGGCTGGATGATAATCCGGGGGTGGCGGCGTATCCTTTAGAGTATGTGAACCGGCCTTATGTCATTTCCCAGATTGACAATATGGTGTCCATTAACAGCTGTGTATCTGTGGATTTGTATGGCCAGGTGGCGGCTGAAAGCAGCGGCGCACGCCAGATCAGCGGAACCGGCGGACAGTTGGATTTTTTGATTGGAGCTTCCGGTTCGCGGGGCGGCAAGGCGTTTATCTGTATGAGCTCGATTCATACGGACCGGCATGGGGTGAAGCATTCCCGGATTCGTCCGCAGTTTGACGGGGATATCATTACCTCACCGAGAAGCCAGGTTTATTTTCTGGCTACGGAGTACGGAGTGGTCAATCTGGAGGGACGCTCCACCTGGGAAAGAGCAGAGGCGTTGATTTCCATCGCGCATCCGGAGTTTCGGGATATGCTGATTAAAGAAGCGCAGGAAAGAAAAATATGGAGGAAATCAAATAAAAGATAGGCGATGGCTCCGGCACGGGACAATCCTTCAACCTGCAGCGAATGCAGCCGGTGAAAAAATGCGGAAACGAAAGGCTAAGTTTTCCTTGACTTTCCGCGACATCACCGATATAATAGGGGCATGCGAAATGCGAAGATGGTGCACAGTAGAGCTGTATTTTCTCACAGAGAATGGGAGTCACCGGCTGAAAGCTCCCTGAGTTCAGATATGGTATTGAAATTCACACCGGAGCAGTTTTACTGAAAACAGATTAGGTAAAAACGTTGCGGACACGTTACGTCCTTTGAGCTGTTTTGCTGGTGTAAAGCCGGCAGAATAGGAAAATGGGTGGTACCACGGACATGATTCGTCCCATATGAGTCAGATTTCTGATTCATATGGGACTTTTTGCATTGCAGGAAACCCGGAAAAATTCCGGTAATGTAAAAAACGCTCCGCCGGGTTACAGGGCAGCGGCAGCGTGAGGCAGGATGGCGCATGCACCCGGTTACAGCAAAAAAAACAGAAAAGAAAGGAAGAAGAACCATGCAAGAATTAAGCGAAATGATTGCGAAAATTAGGCAGGAGATTAAGAGCGGTGTGGAACAGCTCGGAGATTCCAGAGCGGTTTATGAATTTAAGAAAACCTTTCTCGACTCCAAGGCCGGCAAAATCAGCCAGCTCATGAAGGAAATGAAGAATATCCCGGCAGAGGGGCGCGCGGACTTCGGCAAGGCGGTAAACGAGTTAAAGGTGTGGGCAAACTCCTGCTTTGACGAGATTGATACGAGGATGAAGGAGAAGGAGGCGAAGCTTCGTTACGAGAGCGAAAAAATCGATATTACGATGCCGGCACAGAAGCGTATTACCGGCAAGCTTCATCCGGTGACGCAGGTGAGAAACCAGCTCATTGATATTTTTGCTTCCATGGGCTTTGAGGTGTTTGAGGGCTCTGAAATTGAGACCGATTTCTACAATTTCACCGCGCTGAATACGCCGCAGGACCACCCGGCACGGGATATGCAGGATACCTTCTATCTTTCGCCGGAATTTCTGCTTCGCACGCAGACCAGTGCGGGACAGATTCATGTTATGGAGAAGAAACAGCCGCCGATTAAGATATTATCTCCGGGCAAGGTGTTCCGCTCCGATGATGACGCCACACACTCTCCGATGTTTACACAGATGGAGGGTCTGGTAGTCGACAAGGGCATTTCGCTTTCGGATCTCAAGGGAATGCTTGAGGTGCTGGTGCAGCGCATTTTCGGCGAGGGTACCACGACAAGACTTCGCCCTTCCTACTTCCCGTTCACGGAGCCTTCCGTAGAGGTGGATGTAAGCTGCTTCGAGTGTAAGGGCAAGGGCTGCAAGCTCTGCAAGGGAACCGGATGGATTGAGGTGTTAGGTGCCGGTGTGGTAAATAAAAAGGTTCTGGAGAATTGCAACATTGACTCCGAGGTGTACCGCGGCTTTGCCTTCGGTATCGGTATTGAGCGTCTGGCAATGTTGAAATACGGTATGAACAATATCAAGCTTTTATACGAGTCAGACCTTCGTGTATTAGAGCAGATTGATGACTAAAAAAAGGAACGGAGGTTAAGAAGATGTTAGTACCTTTAAGCTGGTTAAAAGATTATGTAGATATTGATGTGACACCACAGGAGCTGGAGGCAAAGCTGTTTTCCTGCGGATTTGAGGTGGAAGAGCTGTATGAGCTCGGAAAAGATATTTCCAATGTGGTGGTAGGTCTGGTCGAGGAGTGCGAGCCGATTCCGGAGACGCACCTTCATGTTTGCAAGGTCAATGTGGGAAGCGGTGAAAATCTCCAAATCTGCTGCGGCGCCGATAATGTACATGCAGGCGGTAAATTTCCGGTGGCGTTAATCGGTGCGCAGGTTTATGCGACGGCAAAGGACCATGTGACGATTGAGGGCGTGATGACAATAAAGAAAGGCAAACTCAGAGGCTACGAGTCCCAGGGAATGCTTTGCTCGGGCACGGAGCTCGGTCTTTCGGAGGATTTGTATCCGGGTGCGGGCTACAACGGACTTCTGGTGCTGCCTGAGGATGCGGTTCCGGGTGCTGATGTCAAGAAGCTGGTCGGTCTGGACGATTATATGTTTGATATCAGTATTACGGCGAACAGACCGGACTGCCAGAGCATTTTCGGTATTGCCAGAGAGGTGGCTGCCATCCTTGACAAGGAGGTTAAAATGCCGGCACTGGACTACACGGAAAATGGTACGCCGAAGGAGCGGTTCACGGTGCGCGTCGATGCACCGGACCTTTGCCCGAGATATATTGCGCACTATGTATCAGATGTAACCATCGGTGAGTCCCCTGCATGGATGAAGAGAAGACTGGCGCTTGTCGGAATCAATTCGATTTCCAATATTGTCGATATCACCAACTATATTTTGCGCGAGCTTGGCCAGCCGATGCATGCATTTGACCATGAGTTTCTGGAGGGAAACACCATTGTGGTAAGGCGCGCAGGCAATGGCGAAAAGATTGTGACGCTTGACGAGAAGGAATTTGCACTGAATGATTCCAATCTGGTAATCTGTGACGGCGTGAAGCCTGTTGCGCTCGCAGGTATCATGGGCGGACTGAATTCCGAAATCCGCGACACCACCAATGGGGTTATGTTTGAAGCTGCCAAATTTGCCAGGGACAATATCCGAAAGAGCTCCCGTGCGCTCGGACAATCCTCGGACTCCAGCGCACGATACACAAAGGGAGTGGATGAGTACGCTACCGTTATGGCTATGAAGCGCGCCCTTCATCTGGTGGAGGAGCTTGGCTGCGGTAAGGTTTCTTCCACGCATGTCGAGGTGTCGTCGGGCAATTCCTTAGAGCCGGTAGAGATGAAGGCAAGTATTCAGAAAATAAACAGTGTACTTGGCATTAAGGTGCCGACAGAGGATATTGAGAGAATCCTTAAGAGCTTATGCTTTCAGCCGGTTATCAACGGCGATGAGCTGACCATCCGGATCCCGGCATACCGTGAGGATATGGAGAATTACCCGGATATTGCGGAAGAGGTTATCCGGATGTACGGCTACGACCATGTAAAGCCGACCTTCCTCGATACCGCTGCTGTCACTGCCGGCGGACTGAACACAAAGCAGAAGGCAGAGCTGAAATTAAAGAAAGCGCTCTGCGCACAGGGAGCATGCGAGGGCATTCACTATTCCTTTTTCTCACCGGCGGATCTGGACCTTTTAGGACTTGCACCGGATGCCCCGGAGCGCCATGCAATCCGCTTAATCAATCCGATTAACGAGGATTTGTCCCTGATGAGAACAACGCTTGCACCGCAGATGATTCGCGCGATGGCACGCAACCAGAAGAGAGGCCGCATGGAGGGGCGCATCTTTGAGATGGGTAATATTTTCGTGCCGGACAAGCTTCCGCTTGAGCAGTATCCGGACGAGCGACTTACTCTTTGCGTGGGGCTGTTTGGCCGGGAGGAGAGCTTCTTTACCTTAAAGGGCTTTGCGGAGACGGTAGCCGACACCTTTGATATTGCATTTGCGTATGAGCCGGTACAAAAGACTTTCCTGCATCCGTATCAGGCGGCAGCTATCCTGTGTGACGGCAGGCAGGTGGGATATCTCGGCAAGGTGACCTACGAGATCCAGAAGGAAGAGGATATGCGCGAGAGCGCCTATATCATGGAAATCGATCTGGGCAGTCTTGAGCAGTATTATGAGAATGTACCGAAATACGTTCCACTGCCGAAGTATGCGGAGGAGACCAGAGATTTAGCACTTGTCATGGGCAGGGAAATAAGCTGCGGACAGGTGGAGAGCATCATAAAGGAATCGTGCGCTCATGTGAAGAAGGTGACTCTGTTTGATGTGTACGAGGGAAAGCAGATTGGCGAGGATAAGAAGTCGATGGCGTTCTCAGTTCTGTTCACACCGAAGGATGAGGAGTTTACCTCCGAGACCGTGGATGCCTTTGTGAAAAAGATTTTGAAAAATCTGAAGAATAAGCTTGATATTGAGCTCCGCTCATAAGGGCTGC
>CAMALD010000053.1 GCA_945836355.1 uncultured Lachnospiraceae bacterium
GGATGCCGATCTGACAAACTATATAAAAGAGAAATATCCGAGTGTGAAGTGCGCGGTTGCCACCTGCTGGGAGGAAGGACCGAAGGCATATCACACCTGCAACAACTCTTGGTATACCCTGATGGACGGCGGTCCGTGGAACCCGTGGATTCCGTCGAAGCAGAATACACATGCACCGGCAGCAAATGAGGCAGAGGACAGCGGTATTGTTGCTATCCCGCATCTTTCCAGAGACCTGATTGCCTGCTATGACGGCAACGGCTCCAATTTCGGAACCCATCCGCAGAATGTATTGCGCGGCATGATTTATGATTCCAAGGAGTGGACATACCCATATCTTTATAATTTGATTGACCAGTATCGTTCCCTCGAAAAATACAACAACGGTTACGCATACAACATGATGTTTGTCGGACCGGGCTGGATGAACAAGATGGGACGCTGGGAGGCTCCGTACGAGCTGCTCAAGCAGTCCTATGAGGATGGCTGTGCATATTACGGAAAGCTTAAGAAGGAAGGCAAGCTTGTTGACATGACAATGAGCGAGTTCGCAGATTATTTTCGCGAGAAAAAGACATACACCGAGCCGGAATGTGCCCTGTGGCGCGATATTCTTTACGGCTCCGACAAGCAGGTGTTCTGGTACTGTGACCCTTACATGCGCGCCTGCGTCAATATGGATCAGGGCGGTGCCATCGTTGACCTTCGCCCGTACGCAGCAAAGCTGTACTGGCCGGTAGGTATCGGCACGAAGCATGTACAGGATGCATCGTATCCTTTCCTGATTCAGGAAAAGTACCGCGCAGGCTACTTTACACACTATGCAGGCGAGGGTACCGTGCGAAGCGCAAAGCTTTCCTATCAGGGCGAGGAGGTTGATCTTTGTCTGTGCCGTACCAAAGCGCAGTTCTCGGAAGAGACGATTTCGGATGACGGAAAGAAGACCCGTATTTTGACGCTGCAGCCGGTAGATATCGAGTTCCGCAATCTGACGGTTAAGCTTCAGACGAAGATTTATTTCGAGGAGGCAAGCTCAGCAATCCGCATTGAGCGCAGCGTGCTCTCGATGAGCGATCCGGATGCGGCAGTTGAGCTTAACGAATACATGGTTGCCTGCTACGGCACAACGGAGTATCCGGAGGACATGACCCCGATCACTCTGACCTGCCACGGTGAGGACGGCGATAAGGTGATTCATTATGCATACCAGTGCAGAGAGGAGCAGATGCCGGGCGCAGAGTCTGTTTCTGCGGTAATTCCGCCGATTGAGACGAAGGTGTCCCTGTATTCGGACAAGAAAGAGGCAACCGGTTACATCAAAGAAGGCTATGCTTTTTCGCCGATGTTTACCCTTGGAATCACAACGCAGTTAAAGGATAAGGAGGTTGTTTCGACATGGCTCAAGCTACAAAAGGCAAACTAAATTTCAGATGTCCATCCTGCTTTATGCGCGATCTCGACATCGATATGTTTTATGATAAAGAAAAGAAAGAGTATTACTGCCTGCGCTGCCAGTACACCGGCACCGAGGAGGATGTTCTTGCGAAGAATGAGATGGCTCGTTTCCGATACAGAGCCATGATGAAGAGATTTGAGAACCTCGATGATTTTGGCAGGTTTGACTGATTTTTGTTAGGAGGTATTTCCGGTGAGAATGAAAAAAATCATTTGCGCGGCAATGCTTGTTCTGGGGGCGGCTGCCGGGCTTACGGGGTGCGGAAAGCCGAAGTGGGAGCCGGTGACGTCGGATTCCCTGTATGTGGATAAGGTGGAGAATCTTTCCGAGGATTTCATTCTCGGAATGGACGCCTCCAGCGTACCGTCTTTAGAGGCATCCGGCGTGAAGTATTATGATTATGACGGCACGGAGGCGGATGTTTTTGAGGTGCTTGCCAAGAGCGGCATCAATTATATCCGCGTCAGAGTGTGGGTTGACCCGTTCAATTCCGACGGCAAGGGTTACGGCGGCGGCAACTGTGACATCAATACGGCAGTGGAGATCGGCAAGCGAGCCACTAAATACGGCATGAAGCTGTTAGTCGATTTTCATTATTCGGATTTCTGGGCTGATCCCGCCAAGCAGATGGTTCCGAAGGCGTGGAAGGGCATGGACATCGATGAGAAGGTCGAGGCTCTTTACCAGTACACTCTTGACAGCTTAAAGAAGCTGAAAAAAGCCAAGGTCGATGTCGGCATGGTGCAGATCGGAAATGAGACGAACGGTGCGCTGTGCGGCGAGACCATATGGATGAATATTTACAAGCTGATGGACGGCGGCTCCAGGGCGACCAGAGAGGTGTTTCCGAAGGCGCTGATTGCAGTGCATTTTGCGAATCCGGAAAAGGTTACCAACTATGCGGATTATGCAAAGAAATTAGCATACTACAATCTGGATTATGATGTATTTGCCTCCTCGTATTATCCGTACTGGCACGGAACGCTGGACAATCTGGCATCGGTGCTCTCGAATGTGGCAGAGACCTACGGCAAGAAGGTAATGGTTGCTGAGACCTCTTATGCGTACACCCCGGAGGATACCGATTTCTTCGGCAATACCATTTCGGACGGCGGTACGATTGTGAAGGATTATCCGTTTACCGTTCAGGGGCAGGCGAACAACATCCGCAATGTGGTGGACACCATCGCGAATAAAACGGCGAACGGCATCGGCGTGTTCTATTGGGAAGGCACCTGGATTTCGGCAGGCGGCAGCAGCTATGAAGAAAATGCGGCATTGTGGGAGGAGTTTGGCTCCGGCTGGGCAACATCCTATTCGTCGGCGTATGACCCGGCAGATGCAGGTAAGTATTTCGGCGGCAGCGCGTGCGACAATCAGGCATTGTTTGATGCAGAGGGCAAGCCGCTGGAATCCTTGAAGGTATTTGGTCTTATGCGTGAGGGCAATGTAGTTCCTCTCAAGGCGGATGCTATCGAGGATACCAATCTGATGATTGACTTAAACGGTGAGATTGTGCTCCCGACAAAGGTGAACGCAGTCATGTCTGACAATTCCAAGCAGGAGGTGGACGTTGTCTGGAACAATGTGGATTACGATGCCATGTACAACGGCGGTGTGGCAAAATATGACATAACGGGCACTGCGGACGGCATGGAAGCGCACTGCTTTGTATCCATGATTGAGTTCAATTTCCTTGAAAACTACAGCTTCGAGTCCGGCGATGACACCGGATGGAAGGCAACGGCATACCGTGACATGAACGAGCTTTATGTGGAAAATAAGCCGACCGATTCCCTGACCGGCGCATACCACTATCATTTCTGGAGTGAGGCGAAGGACAGTGTGGAATTTGAGCTGGAGCAGGAGGTAAAGGAGCTTCCGGCAGGAACCTACAAATATTCGATTTCCATCATGGGCGGTGACGCAGGGGATTCGGACATTTACGCCTACGTCAAGCTGAACGGTGAGATCGTGGCAACAAAGGCTTTGGGCATGACCGGCTATGGTTCTTGGGACACGGCGGTGATAGAGGATATCGATTATAACGGCACGGATGTGATTACTGTCGGAATATATGTCAAATGCAGCGGTGACGGAAACGGTGCCTGGGGTAAGATTGATGATGCTCTTTTGAATTCAGTTTCAAAATAAGCTTCATTTTCCGAGCAGTGATAGAAGGAAGCATTGATGATGAAAATGATACGAAAGAAAACAAACAGAATAACGGCATTGTGTCTGGCTTTCCTAATGTGCCTTTGCAGCCTTGGCGGCTGCGGCAGCAGCGGGAATGCGCAGGTGGACCCGACGGATGACAATTACAGAGTATTCTACCAGATTTTTGTCGGTTCCTTTTCGGATAGCGACGGGGACGGTATCGGCGATTTAAGGGGAATTATCAATCGTCTGGATTATCTGAACGACGGCGATATCAATTCGGGAAAGAGTCTCGGAGTGCAGGGGCTCTGGCTGTCTCCGATTTATGCCTCACCGTCCTATCACAAATACGATACACTCAATTATTATCGGATTGATGAGAAGTTCGGCACCGAGGAGGATTTAAAGGAACTGCTGGAGGAATGCCACAAGCGCAATGTGAAGGTGATTCTTGACCTGGCAATTAACCATACGTCATCGGAGCATCAGTGGTTCACAAAATTCACGAACGCCCATAAGGCGGCAGATACCTCTGACCCGTATTATGACTTTTATTCGTGGGCGAAAACGGAGAACCGCAAGGGCAGCGCCACCTACAATGCGATTCCGGGATGCACGGGTGAGTATTACGAGTGCAACTTTTCGGGGGATATGCCGGAGCTGAATTTTGACAACGAGGCTGTCCGCGAGGAAGTAATTAAGATTGCAAAATATTATCTGGACCTTGGTGTGGACGGTTTCCGGTTTGATGCCATAAAGTATATCTATTTTGGTGACAATGCATCAAGTACCGGGTTTTGGGACTGGTATATGTCGGAATTAAAGGCATATAAAGAAGATATCTACTGTGTCGGCGAGTGCTGGTCAGGTGAGAGTGAAATCCTGCAGTATGTCGGCGCACTCAACTGCTTCAACTTCCAGATGGCGCAGGGAGAAGGATATATTGCCAATGCGGCGAAAGGAATGGATATCCGGACATTTACGAATTATGTGGAAAGTAATCAGAAAAAGGTGCGCGAGACCAATGAGGATGGCATGATGATTCCGTTTATATCTAACCATGATATGGACCGGTGCGCCGGATATCTGACGCTGGCTACGAAACGGATGCAGATGGCAGCAAACCTCTATCTGCTGTGCAGTGGTTCCCCGTTTATCTATTACGGGGAGGAAATCGGCATGAAGGGCTCGCGCGGCTCTGCAAATACGGATGCCAACCGGCGTCTGGCGATGCTGTGGGGCGACGGGGATACGGTGAAAGACCCGAGAGGCACCACCTACGATGCAGCCAAGCAGACCAACGGTACCGTGGCTGAGCAGCGAAAGGATAAGGACAGTCTATATCAGTACTATTGCAGGCTGATTGCGATGCGCAACCGTTATCCGGAGATTGCAAGGGGAGATTACAAGGCGCTTGATTTCGAACAATCGAGACTGGGCGGATTTCTGATCACATACAATGAGGAGCAGACACTGCTGCTGCACAACACCTCGGACACAGAGGCAGAGATAGACCTTGGCATCTGTAGTGACATCCCGGGCGGATTGTCAAAGGTGGCGGATTATATCGGTCAGGGAAAGGCTTCGCTGAAGGGCAGTGTGCTTACCATCGGACCGCAGACCAGCGTGATTATTAAATAATGGAATTAAAGTCTGCCGAAAGGCAGCTTTAAGATAAAAAATAAAAGAAGAGGAGAGAGAAAACATGAAAAAGAGATTTACAGCAGGCCTTGCGCTCGCTATGTCCCTTGCATTGGGAATGACAGCGTGCGGAGGCAAGAACGAAGAGTCAAATACCGGCGATCTCAAGGGCACCTATGACATCACGGTATGGGTAAGTGAAGTGGATGGCGTCAAGGAGCTGACCCAGAAGCAGATTGAGGCATTCTGCAAGGAGAACGAGGGCATTGTAATCAACGCTACCGTTGAGGGTGTCAGCGAGTCTGAATCCGCTACCCAGATGGTAAACAGCGTAGAAGACGGTGCGGATATTTTCTGCTTCGCACAGGACCAGCTTGCCCGTCTTGTAATGGCAGGCGCATTAAACAAGCTCGGCACCCAGACAGCAGAGAAGGTTAAGGGCATGAACGATGCCGGTGCGGTTGCAGCAGCATCCGTAGGCGGTGAGCTTTACTGCTATCCGCTTACCTCCGACAATGGTTATTATATGTACTATGACAAGAGTGTGATTAAGGAAGAGCATTTGGACAGCCTTGAGGATATCATTGCAGATTGTGAAGCAGCAAACAAAATGTTCTCCATGAATCTTGAGGGCTCCGCATGGTACAATGCAGCATTCTTCTTTGCTACCGGCTGTGTATCTGAGTGGCAGACCGATGCATCGGGTGTATTTACCTCTGTAAACGATACCTTCAATTCAGATGCAGGTCTTACCGCTCTTAAGGGTATGCAGAAGGTGCTTAAGTCCAAAGCGTATATCAGCTCGGATAGTGTAGCTGACTTTGCAGCAGCTGTTCCGTCCGCAGTCGTTATCAGCGGTACCTGGGCAGTAAATAAAGCGAAGGAGGCATTGGGTGATAACTTCGCGGCAACCGATCTTCCGTCCTTTACGGTTGACGGCAAGTCCTATCATTTAGGCTCTTACTCCGGTAATAAGCTGCTTGGCGTGAAGCCGCAGACGGATGCCAAGAAGGGCGCAGTGCTTCAGCAGCTTGCTCTTTACCTGACCGGCGAGACCTGCCAGGCTGAAAGATTCAGCGACTTCGGATGGGGTCCGTCCAACCTGAATGTACAGGCTTCCGATGCAGTAAAGGCTGATGTCGCTCTTTCCGCACTTGCAGCACAGAGCGCTTACGCTACTCCGCAGGGTAACATTCACGGCAGCTGGTGGGATATCGCAAAGCTTTACGCTGTAACCGCGAAAGAAGCTACCACTGATGATCAGTTAAAGGCTGCATTGGCAGATTACAAAGCAGCAATTGACGGTTTGTTCGCCATGTCCGCTGAGGAGAGAGAGGCATTTACCGTAATCGGCGATATCAACGGTGATGGCTGGTCCATCGACCTTCCGATGGAGAAGCAGGCTGACGGTACCTGGATTACGACCGAGGCATATGAGCTTGCAGAAGGCAACCAGTTCAAGGTTCGTCAGGGCAAGTCCTGGGATGTAGCTTTCGGTGTGAACGGTGAGAACTTTGTTGTAGAGACCGCAGGTAAATACAAGATTAAGCTTACCGTAAACGGTGAAGAGGGTACGGTTGAGCTGATTGCCCAGTAATGGAGTCGAATGGGTATATCAGTAGCATCTGATATTATTGTAGCAGGATAATCTGCAGGGCCATTTCGAAAACACCGGAATGGCTCTGCAATAATGTAAGAATGACAGACGGGGAAGGGAAGGTCTTAACGTGAAGAAGCTTACCGGATCAGAATATTTTAAACTAAATGCCATTCAGAAGCTCTTGTATAAATTGTTATGCTTTATTTGCGCGATACCGTCATTTTTTGCAAACATCGGCAAAAAAATCGTAAGCGGTATCAAGGGCTTTGGAAAATGGGTAAAGGACGAAATCCTTGATATTATCAATACATTTCGAAAAGGCTCATGGAAAACGAGAGTATCTTATCTGATTATGGGGTTCGGAAGCATAATGCGCGGACAGGTACTCAGAGGCCTGCTTTTCTTTGGATTCGAAGTGGTATTTATCGTGTATATGATTACCACCGGAGGATACTGGCTTGGCAAGTTCCGGACGCTGGGCGATGTGACTCCGGGTGAGCAGTATGATCCGATCCTTGACACCTTTGTGCGTGTGAACGGTGACGATTCCTTTAAAATCATGCTGTATGGACTTTTGACCATTATTTTCTGCATTGCCTTTGTCTTTACCTGGAGGGTAAATATAAAGCAGAACCGGATTTCCGAGGAAATCCTCGCACGCGGCAAGAAGTTAAGCTCTGCAAAGCAGGATTTGAAGGCTTTGTTAGATGACCAGTTTCACAAGACACTGCTTGCACTGCCGTTAAGCGGTATCATTGTTTTTACCGTGCTGCCGATTATTTTTATGATATTGGTGGCGTTTACCAACTATGATGGCAGCCATGACGGCTACAGCAACCTGTTTACCTGGGTGGGAATGGACAACTTTAACGAATTGTTTGCTATCGGTGAGACGAACAGCAATCTGTCCTACACCTTTGGCGAAATTCTTTCCTGGACGTTGATATGGGCGTTTTTTGCCACCTTTACCAACTATTTTCTGGGAATGCTGGTAGCAATCATGATTAACAAGAGAGGAATCAAGTTCAAGAAGCTGTGGAGAGGCGTTCTGGTGCTCACCATCGCCATTC
>CAMALD010000054.1 GCA_945836355.1 uncultured Lachnospiraceae bacterium
GATTGGTGCAATGGAATTTGAAAAGCTGGCAGATTTTGCAGAGCAGAATCAGATTGACCTGACCGTCATCGGTATGGATGATCCGCTTGTCGGAGGCATCGTGGATCTTTTTGAGTCGAGAGGCTTAAGAGTGTTCGGACCAAGAAAGAATGCAGCCATCATCGAGGGCTCCAAGGCATTTTCCAAAGACCTGATGAAGAAATATAGTATTCCGACTGCGGCATATGAGACCTTCTCCGACCCGGATGCGGCAATCAGGTATCTGGAGACCTCGGAGTACCCGATTGTGCTTAAGGCGGATGGTCTGGCACTCGGAAAGGGCGTGCTGATTTGTGCGGATTTCGAAGAGGCGAAAGCAGGTGTCCGCACCTTGATGTTAGACAAGCAGTTCGGCTCCGCGGGCGACCGTATCGTTGTCGAGGAGTTTCTGACCGGGCGCGAGGTATCGGTACTCTGTTTCTGTGACGGCACGACCATCAAGACCATGACCAGCGCACAGGACCATAAGCGCGCGAAGGATGGTGACCAGGGACTGAACACGGGCGGCATGGGAAATTTCTCACCGAGCCCGTTTTATACCGCAGAGGTGGACGAGTTTTGTAAAAAATACGTCTACCAGCCTACCATGGATGCGATGAAGAAGGAGGGCAGGGATTTTACCGGTGTATTGTTTGTCGGTCTGATTCTGACTCCGAAGGGTCCGAGAGTGCTTGAGTACAATGCACGTTTCGGAGACCCGGAAACACAGGTGGTGCTGCCGCGCATGAAGAATGATATCGTGGATGTGTTCAATGCATGTATTGACGGCAGACTGCATGAGGTTGAGCTGCAGTTTGAGGACAATGCGGCAGTGTGTGTCATCTTGGCATCGGACGGATATCCGGAGAAGTATGAGAAAGGCTTTGAGATTACCGGACTGGAGAATTTCGAGGGCAGGGATGGGTATTATTGCTTCCATGCGGGCTCGAAGTTTGATGCGGAGGGAAGGATTGTGACGAACGGCGGAAGAGTACTTGGCGTAACCGCCATTGGCAGTAATCTGAAAGAGGCAAGAGCAAACGCATATAAGGCTACCGAGTGGGTAAGCTTTGCAAACAAGTATATGCGCCATGATATCGGAAAAGCCATTGACGAAGCGTAATAAAATAGGCAGATAAATGCAAAAAACGGAGTCATAAATGCGGCTCCGTTTTTGCATTTTAGGAAATTGTGTTTCCTATACGGGAAACCCTCAGGGAGATGCGTTTCTTATAATCTAATGTTGTCGTCAAGCAGTGAGTGAGTTTTGCGAGTGAAATTTTTTGTGAAAGAGAAAAAGAAAAAAACTGCCAATTGCGCTTGACAGTTTGACAACAAAGTGTTAATATGAAAAATGCACCATTGTGGTGCTTTCTATATCCACATAGATACATTATATCACACTGCAAGAAAAATGCAAAGGTTTTTTCTAAAATGTCTTGAAAAATCTTCCTGGTTTTACAAGATATGGTAGAGAATATATTTGTATGCCCTTTATTTTGTGGTTTTTGTATTCGGACGATGGAATAGACCTAAATTATATCAAGGGGTGAAACGTCAATGGATAAAAACAGGATACGTCCAATCAAAGTTGGCAGCAATGGCACCAGAATGAGCTATTCAAAGCAAAAAGAAGTGCTTGACATGCCGAATCTCATTGAAGTTCAGAAGGATTCATACCAGTGGTTTCTGGATGAAGGTCTGGATGAGGTATTTCGCGATATTTCTCCGATTACCGATTACAGTGGAAAGCTGAGTCTTGATTTTACCGGCTTCCAGCTTTGTGTGGAGGACGCAAAATATACAATTGAGGAGTGCAAGGAGCGTGATGCTACTTACGCTGCTCCGCTCAAGGTACGGGTGCGTCTTCATAACAGAGAGACCGACGAGATTAACGAGCATGACATTTTCATGGGTGATCTGCCGCTGATGACGGAAACCGGTACCTTTGTTATCAATGGTGCTGAACGTGTCATCGTCAGCCAGTTAGTACGTTCCCCTGGTATTTATTATACAATCGCACACGACAAGATCGGAAAAACCCTGTATTCCTGCACGGTGATTCCGAACAGAGGTGCATGGCTTGAGTACGAAACAGACTCGAACGATGTATTCTATGTACGTGTTGACCGAAACCGCAAGGTGCCGATTACCGTACTGCTCCGCGCACTCGGTGTGGGCAGCAACGAGCAGATTAAGGAAATGTTCGGTGAAGAGCCGAAGATTATGGCAAGCTTCACGAAGGACCCGTCCGACAACTATCAGGATGGCCTGTTAGAGCTGTACAAAAAGCTTCGCCCGGGCGAGCCGCTTTCCGTCGAGAGTGCAGAGTCCCTGATTAATGCGATGTTTTTCGACCCGAGACGCTATGATCTTGCAAAGGTTGGGCGCTATAAGTTTAATAAGAAGCTTGCACTTAAGAACCGCGTGGTAGGGCTTACCTTAGCTGAAGACGTTGTGGACCGGACAACCGGTGAGGTGATTAGTGCGGGTACCGTAATCACGGAGGAGCTGGCAGTGCAGATTCAGAATGCGGCAGTTCCTTCCATCGTGGTGCAGACCGAAGAGCGCAATGTGAAGATTCTTACCAATCTCATGGTAGATTTAAACGCATATGTGGATTGTGATAAGAAGGCACTCGGCATCACAGAGGAGGTTTATTATCCGGTACTTGAGGGAATTCTTCGCGACAATGATAATATAGAGGACATTAAGGCAGCCATCAAGAGGGATGTTGCAGACCTGATTCCGAAGCATATTACCAAAGAGGATATCTTTGCTTCCATCAACTATAATATGCATCTGGAGTATGGCATCGGCAATTCCGACGATATCGACCATCTCGGCAACCGCCGTATCCGCGCGGTAGGTGAGCTGCTGCAGAACCAGTACCGCATCGGTCTTTCAAGACTGGAGCGTGTTGTGCGCGAGAGAATGACCACACAGGACACCGAGGGTATCAGCCCGCAGTCCCTGATTAACATTAAGCCGGTGACCGCAGCGGTGAAGGAGTTCTTCGGAAGCTCCCAGCTCTCCCAGTTCATGGATCAGAACAACCCGCTCAGTGAGCTGACCAATATCCGCCGTCTGTCCGCATTGGGACCGGGCGGTCTGTCCAGAGACCGTGCCGGATTCGAGGTGCGTGATGTACATTATACGCATTACGGCAGAATGTGCCCGATTGAGACACCGGAAGGTCCGAATATCGGTCTGATTAACTCTCTTGCGTCCTATGCAAGAATTAACCAGTATGGTTTCGTGGAAGCGCCTTACCGCAAGGTCGATAAGACAGATCCGCAAAATCCTCGCGTTACCGACGAGGTAGTATACCTTACGGCAGACGAGGAGGACAAATATATCGTAGCACAGGCGAACGAGCGCCTTGATGAGAACGGATACTTTGTAAATAATAACGTATCCGGACGTTTCCGCGAGGAGACTTCCCTGTTCCCGAAGACGAAGATTGATCTTATGGACGTGTCGCCGCGTATGGTATTCTCCGTGGCTACAGCAATGATTCCGTTCCTGCAGAATGATGACGCAAACCGTGCGCTCATGGGTTCCAACATGCAGCGTCAGGCAGTGCCGCTTCTGTTTACGGATTCTCCGGTGGTGGGTACCGGC
Source organism: uncultured Lachnospiraceae bacterium (assembly GCA_945836355.1). Taxonomy (GTDB): domain Bacteria; phylum Bacillota; class Clostridia; order Lachnospirales; family Lachnospiraceae; genus RGIG4057. Next base: position 3,643 of record CAMALD010000054.1, read on the forward strand.
ATGGAGACAAAGACTGCAGTTGACTCCGGCTCCTGTGTAGTAGCAAAGCGCGCAGGTGTGGTAGAGCTTGCAGCCTCCTATAAGATTGTCATCCGTACGGATGACAACGAGCGTGATGAGTACCGTCTTGTCAAGTTTGCGCGCAGCAATCAGGGTACCTCCATCAACCAGAGACCGATTGTCAACAAGGGCGACCGCATCGAGGCAGGCCAGATTATCGCAGATGGTCCTTCCACATCCGGCGGTGAGCTTGCTCTGGGTAAGAACCCGTTAATCGGTTTCATGACCTGGGAAGGTTATAACTACGAGGACGCCGTCCTTTTGAGCGAGCGTCTTGTTCAGGAGGATGTATACACCTCCATCCATATAGAGGAGTATGAGGCAGAAGCACGTGATACAAAGCTCGGACCGGAAGAGATTACCCGTGATGTGCCTGGTGTCGGTGATGACGCGCTCAAGGATCTCGATGAGCGCGGTATCATCCGTATCGGTGCAGAGGTTCGTGCCGGAGATATTTTGGTCGGCAAGGTTACTCCGAAGGGAGAGACGGAGCTGACGGCGGAGGAAAAGCTTCTCCGAGCAATCTTCGGTGAGAAGGCGCGTGAGGTGCGCGACACATCCCTTCGTGTTCCTCACGGCGAGTACGGCATTATTGTGGATGCAAAGGTATTTACCAGAGAGAATGGCGATGAGCTTTCCCCGGGTGTGAATGAGACCGTCCGCGTATACATTGCGCAGAAGAGAAAGATTCAGGTCGGCGATAAGATGGCAGGTCGTCACGGAAACAAGGGTGTCGTTTCCCGCGTGCTTCCGGTAGAGGATATGCCGTTCCTTCCGAACGGACGTCCGCTCGATATCGTGCTGAATCCGCTCGGCGTGCCGTCCCGTATGAACATCGGACAGGTGCTTGAGATTCACTTAAGCCTTGCAGCAAACGTGCTCGGCTTCAAAATTTCCACCCCGATTTTTGACGGCGCAAACGAAAATGATATTATGGATACTCTGGAGCTGGCAAATGACTATGTCAATACGCCGCTCGATGAGTTTGAAAAGAAATACAAAGACATTCTTGACCCGGAAGTGATGGATTTCCTTCTGACCAATCAGGAATACCGCAAGGAGTGGGAGGGCGTACCGATTAACCGTGACGGTAAGGTAAGACTTCGTGACGGCCGTACCGGTGAGTACTTTGATGGCGCGGTTACTGTCGGCTTCATGCATTACCTGAAGCTCCATCATCTGGTTGATGATAAGATTCATGCGCGTTCTACCGGTCCTTACTCACTGGTAACCCAGCAGCCGCTCGGTGGTAAAGCACAGTTCGGCGGCCAGCGTTTCGGTGAGATGGAGGTTTGGGCTCTCGAGGCTTACGGTGCAGCACATATTCTTCAGGAGATTCTGACTGTGAAGTCGGATGATGTAACCGGACGTGTTAAGACCTATGAAGCAATCATCAAGGGCGAGAATATCTCCGAGCCTGGCATTCCGGAGTCGTTCAAGGTATTGCTCAAGGAGCTTCAGTCACTTGCACTCGATGTTACCGTGCTCGATGAGAACGGTGAAGAGGTCAAGATGACGGAGAACATCGATTACGGTGATACAGAGCTGACACCGCTGATTGAGGGCGATGAGAACTTCCGCTATGATGATAACTATGAGGACGGATACCGTGAGGTAAACGTGGAGGATGGCGAAGGATTTGATTCTCTCGAAAACGAGGATTACAGCCTTGATTTCCAGGAAGTTGACGATGATTACGAACAGTAAACGGAAGGAGTGCCAGAGATGTCTTACGATATAGTGAATGACAGCGTGAAAGAAATCACGTATGATAAGATTAAAATCGGTCTTGCTTCACCGGAGAAGATCCGTGAGTGGTCCCGCGGTGAGGTAAAGAAGCCGGAGACAATCAATTACAGAACCTTAAAGCCGGAAAAGGACGGTTTGTTCTGCGAGAAGATTTTCGGGCCTCAGAAGGACTGGGAGTGCCATTGCGGTAAGTACAAGAAAATCCGTTATAAGGGTGTTGTGTGCGACCGCTGTGGTGTAGAGGTAACCAAATCTAGTGTGCGCCGCGAGCGTATGGGACATATCGAGCTTGCAGCACCGGTTTCCCATATCTGGTATTTTAAGGGAATCCCGAGCCGCATGGGACTGATTCTTGATTTGTCTCCGAGAGTGCTTGAGAAGGTTCTGTACTTTGCAAGCTACATTGTCCTTGACAAGGGGCAGACGGATCTTGCTTACAAGCAGGTGCTGACAGACAAGGAGTACCGTGAAGCATACGACAAGTACGGCAAGGATGCATTCCGTGTCGGCATGGGCGCAGAGGCCATTATGGAGCTTTTGCAGGCAATTGACCTTGAGAAGGAATCCGCAGAGCTCAAGAAGGGGCTGCGAGAGTCCGCAGGGCAGAAGCGCGCACGTATTATCAAGCGCCTTGAAGTGGTAGAAGCATTCCGCGAGTCCGGAAATAAGCCGGAGTGGATGATTATGACAGTGATTCCGGTCATTCCGCCGGATATCCGTCCGATGGTACAGCTCGACGGAGGACGTTTTGCCACCTCCGACATGAACGATTTGTATCGCCGTATTTTAAACCGCAACAACCGTTTAAGAAGATTGCTCGAGCTCGGTGCGCCGGACATCATCGTCCGCAACGAGAAGAGAATGCTTCAGGAGGCAGTCGATGCCCTGATTGATAACGGACGCCGCGGCAGACCGGTTACCGGTCCGGGCAACCGTCCGCTCAAGTCCCTTTCCGATATGTTAAAGGGTAAGCAGGGCCGTTTCCGTCAGAATCTCCTCGGTAAGCGTGTTGACTATTCCGGCCGTTCGGTTATCGTAGTAGGTCCGGAGCTCAAGATTTACCAGTGCGGTCTCCCGAAGGAGATGGCAATCGAGCTGTTCAAGCCGTTTGTTATGAAGGAGCTCGTTGCAAAGAACACCGCGCATAATATAAAATCCGCTAAGAAGATGGTAGAGCGCCTGCAGCCGGAGGTATGGGATATCCTTGAGGATGTCATCCGTGAGCATCCGGTCATGCTGAACCGCGCACCTACACTTCACAGACTTGGTATTCAGGCATTTGAGCCGGTACTGGTAGAGGGTAAGGCAATTAAGCTTCATCCGCTCGTATGTACTGCGTTCAACGCTGACTTCGACGGTGACCAGATGGCAGTGCATCTTCCTCTTTCGGTAGAAGCACAGGCTGAGTGCCGTTTCCTGCTCCTGTCGCCGAACAACCTGCTCAAGCCGTCCGACGGTGGCCCGGTGGCCGTGCCGTCCCAGGATATGGTGCTGGGTATCTATTATCTTACCATGGGTAAGATGGTGGACTACTCGGACAACACGGAACTGGCAGACAGCATTACAAAGGTATACACTAACCTCGATGACATCCGCAAGGACCTCACGGACAGCTATCTGGCAGTGCAGAGCGGTAAGGCAGAGCGCGAAGGCATGTTCAATGAGGAGAGCTATATCAAGTATCTCGTGGACGAGAAGACCAACCGTACCATCGTCTGCAAGCCGATGGATTTGCTCGGTCATTACTATGAGGATACCGATACGGCACTGCTTGCCCATATGAACGGCGCAATCACTCTTCACCAGAGAATTAAGGTAAAGAGAACCGCAGTAAGAGAGGATGGCACCACGGTTGAGCGTATTATTGAAACTACGCTCGGACGTCTGCTCTTCAATGAGATTATTCCGCAGGATCTTGGATTTGTAGACCGCAGCAAGCCGGAGAACGAGCTTGCGCTTGAAATCGATTTCCATGTCGGCAAGAAGCAGCTCAAGAAGATTCTTGAGAAATGTATCAACATGCATGGTGCTACCACCACAGCAGAAACTCTTGATGCAATCAAGGCAATGGGTTATAAGTACTCCACAATCGCAGCAATGACAGTATCCATTTCGGATATGACCGTGCCGGCTGCAAAGAAGGAGATTATTGCGGAGGCAGAGGCTACCGTTGACCGTATCACCAGAAACTTCCACCGCGGTCTCATGACGGAGGAAGAGCGTTACAAGGCAGTTATTGAAACCTGGAAGGAAGCCGATGACGAGATTACCCACCAGCTCCTTTCCGGTCTGGATAAATACAACAACATTTACATGATGGCTGATTCCGGTGCCCGTGGTTCTGAGAAGCAGATTAAGCAGCTTGCAGGTATGCGTGGACTTATGGCAGATACGT
>CAMALD010000055.1 GCA_945836355.1 uncultured Lachnospiraceae bacterium
TAAAGGACACAGCTTCCCGGCAAATGCTTTGCCGGGAGGCTGCTTTTTAAGGTATATTATCACTGATAATCAAAGCTCCTGTTCAGGATTGAGAAAGTCTAAGATTTCACCAAAATAGGCCTGTACAATGTCATCGGGGCTGTTGAAGATTTCATGTTTGGTGCCGGGGTAGATATGGTATTCAACGGACGGCAGATTGGCACGAAGCTTTAAGACGTTTTTTCGAGGCACATAGCTGTCGTCTTCAGCCTCAAACAAAAGCACCGGGATCCGGATTTTGGAAGTTTCCTTTGCCGAGATGGAGTTCGCGGCGGCACGCACCGAGGTGAAAAACCAGCTGTAATCACCGGCATTTGTCTGAAAAGCCGGTGTGCTCTTTCGGATTTCATTATACCGGTCAAAGCGGGTGCGGTTCGTGGAAGAGCTTCGCTCAAAGGTTTCGTTCGGAAGATAATCATGCTGCCCTATCAGATAACGCTCTCCCTGCCCGAGCCGTTTCATGAAGCATGCCAGGGCGCGTGCGAGAGGAGCCGGTATGCCCCCGGTTTTGATGCCGAGCATCGGGGACGAGAGGATACAGCGGGAAAAGACATCCGGGTAAAGCTCGATGAAGCGAAGTGCGATGCAGCCGCCCATGGAATGACCGTACAGGAAAAGGGGAAGGGCGGGAAATGCCTTGCGTATGACCTTGTCTGTCAACAGCTTCAAATCGCCGACGTAGTCCCGGTCGAAATCATCGACATGTACCTTGCTTGGGTTTTCAACTTCGCGGAACGATCTTCCGTGACCGCGGTGGTCGTAGGCAAATACATGATAGCCTTCCTTTAGCAGATAGTAGATCATCTCGTGATATTTGCTGCAGGTTTCCGTGTATCCGTGGCAGATGACAAGTATGCCGCGGGCTGCATCGGCAGCTTCCCTGCTGCGGTACCATTCGTAATAAAGCTTTTTTCCGGCAGCAACCGCAAAATGACCGGTTTCGCGGCAGGAATCTAAATAGTCTTTTCCCTCGTTTGCCAAAAAAGAAATCAGATTATTTTCTGCAATGTATTCCATCCTTTATATTCTCCGTTCCGAGCGGAAAAACCGCTCTGTTAGTGCAAATCCCTGGTAACCTTCTTTTCGTTATAGAAAAGGAAAAATACTCCGCCAATCAGACAAAACGCAGCGCTCACACCGGCACTGATGCGATAGCCCGTACCGGAGGTGCCGATTGCTGCGATTGCGGTAAACAAAAGCATGGCAACGCTCTGCCCGAGCTTGAAGGCGAAGGTACGTGCGGCATAGAACATTCCTTCACGGTTGGTGCCGGTTGCGTTGGCATCACTCTGCGCGATATCGGCAACAACTGCCTGTGGCAGGATGCCGAAGATTGCCATAGGGAAGGATGCAAGCACAGCAAGAATTCCGCCCTGAACTGCAGCCGGGATAAAGGAAATCTTGCCGAGTGCGCAGGTAAACAGATAGGCGATGGTAAAACCTGCAAATCCAATCAGGATAATCCTGCGCTTGCCGAGCTTTGGAGTCAGCTTATTGATCGGGATATAGAAGACTAAGGACATTGCAGTCATACCTACAAAGTAGATGGTCGTCATGCCCTCGCCGAGTCTGAGCAGGCTGGTAACAAAGAAGGGTAAGCCGGTCTGGAACATGGTAAGTCCGATCCAGTAGCTGATATCGGAGCATACAAAAAGGCGGAAATCCTTATTGCGATAAGCTGCTGATAGAGAAGCAAATGCATTGTCCTGTGCCGGTTTGGTGACGACATAATCCTTTTCCCTGATGGTAAATACCGGAACAAACAGACAGAACAGAGCAATGGCGCAAAGGATACCGAAGGTCAGGCGCATTGCGGGAATTCGTCCCAGACAAGGAGTGAGGGCACCCCAGAGCATCGGAGCAATATATGCCAGTGCGGTACCTGCGATGAACGTAAAGGAGATGATGGTGGAGATATCAAGGCGCTGCTTCTGGTTGTGCCCGAGTTCCGGAATCAATGCGGCATACGGTGTGCAGTATGCGGTGATGGACACATAGTAAATCATCAGCATAATAAAAAGAAAAACGGCATTGCCCCAGCTTGTTTCGTTCACCGGAGAGCAGAAAACCAGAAAGGTGGAGAAGGCAAGCGGCACGGCGGAAATTTTTAGGAAAGGAATGCGGCGGCCGTTTTTGGATTTGCAGCGGTCGGAAAGAGATGCAATCCATGGGTCGGTGATAGCATCAAATACGCGCGCAATAGCAGTGATTGCACCGATGATGGTGGCGATGCCCAGAACAACCAGACCCTGTGGGATAAAGATGGCTTGTCCCTCAGCGATTGCGGTTTCGTCCGGCTGATAAAAATAGACCAGCCAGTTGGAGATTAAGCCGGAGAGCATGGCCCAGCCCAGCTGCCCGATGGCAAAGAGCCAGATTTTTTTTGCGGTGATTTCCTTGATAGTCGATGTTTTTTCAGTTACTTCTTTTCCCATAAGTGAAGTTCCTCCTTTAGATAGTCATACGGATTGGATGGGCGCAGCCTGCAGCCCTGATAGCAAAAGATTTTTGACAATTTTCAACTGATGCCCGCCTGGCACGGTGCTGTCCATCGCGAGCAGATCCCCCTGCAACGCAAGCTTCTGTGTGGTGCTTAGCATTGCGTGAAACACAGAAAAGTAGATTTCGTCCGCGGATTCATTAAAATGCAGGGAACCGTCTGCGCGTCCTTTATCCAAAGCAGCAGTGGCGTATTCCTTGAGAGAGAGCAGCAGCTCCTCGTATTCGGACAGGCTTTCCGGTGGAAATGTGCCGGATTGCAGGTAATGGTCGAATGCCTGCAGAAAGCGAAGAAAATCGGCATCGTATGCATACAGGCTGCAAAACAAATCCAGAATGGTACTCAGCTGGGCAGCGCCCGTGGCTTCGGCATAAGCTGTTGTCTGAAGGCGGGGAAGATACTGCTTTGTTTTTTCACTCCAGCTGTGCAGAATGGCAGCTTTCAGCAGTTCAGCTTTGGTGGGAAAGTAACGATAGATGGTGGCAGACCCTATTCCGGCTTCGGCGGAAATGGCTTCCATGCTGGTGCCTTCAATTCCCTGTCTGCAAAACAGACGGATTGCTGATGAAAGTATTTCGTTTCTGCGCTTTTTCTTTGCAGCAGCGCGGATACCCGTGCGTAAGACCTGAGCAGGCATGTGTATGTTCTCCTTTCAATAATTATTTGTGCATAATCACGAAAAACAGAGCGCGATTTGCAAATGATATAGTAAAAAAGCGATATTATGATAGTGATACTATCATATTTTGCACAAGATGTAAATATAAATTTAGATTATTTTCATTCTATGGATTGACAATCATATTTCATAGTGCTATATTTTAACTGTATTAAGTGTATTAGTACACTTGGATATGCTTTGTGAACGGAAATGAGGTGAACAGCAGATGTGGATCGACTATAAGGACAGGCGACCGATTTATGAGCAGTTGAAGGAACAGTTTGTGGAGCTGATACGTTCCGGCGTCATGAAGCCGGGAGATCAGCTGCCGAGTGTGCGCAATCTCGCGGTGGAGCTGGCAATCAATCCCAATACGATTCAAAGGGTATATACCGAATTGGAACAGAAGGGCTGCATCTATTGTGTGAAAGGGAAAGGAAATTATGTGGCAGATAATGCGGCCATTCAGGAGGATGGGCAGCGTGAGCTTGAGAAGGAGCTGGCAAAGCTGGTAAAAAAAGCAAAGCAGCTGGGGATGACGAAGGAACAGGCCACAGAGGAGCTGCGCCGGTGCTGGGAAGGAGTAGAAGTATGATAGAGGCGAGAAAAGTGACAAAGAGCTTTGGCGATGTCCGTGCGGTGGACGGGATTGACGCGGTCATTGAGGAGGGCGGCGTGTATGGGCTCATCGGGACCAATGGTGCGGGGAAGAGCACCTTTTTGAGAATGGTGGCAGGAATCCTGAAACCGGACGAGGGGGAGATACGGATTGACGGAGCGCCGGTGTATGAAAATCCGCCGGTGAAGGCGAATCTGTTTTATATTCCGGATGAACCATATTTTCTGCCCAATGCAAAAGCGGTGGACATGGAGAAATATTACAAAGCAGTATATCCGCAATTCGACCGTGAACGTTTTCAGAGCATGCTCGAACAGTTCGGGCTGGACAGAAAGCGCAAGGTGGCAGGGTTTTCAAAGGGAATGAAGAAACAGCTCGCAGTGATTGCGGGAGTGTGCTCCGGTACCCAGTATCTGCTCTGTGACGAGACCTTTGACGGGCTTGACCCTGTCATGCGGCAGGCGATAAAGAAAGTCTTTGCGGGCGAGATGGCGGAAAGAGACCTGACACCGATCATTGCGTCCCACAATTTAAGAGAGCTGGAGGATATCTGCGACCATGTCGGACTGCTTCACAAGGGCGGTATTCTGCTCTCGCGCGATTTGTATGATATGAAGGCGGATGTCCACAAGCTGCAATGTGTACTTCGCGAGGATGGTCCGGCAATGGAAGAAATTGTTCGCGGACTGAAGACAGTGAAGCAGGAACAGCGCGGAAGGCTGTATACTCTGACGCTTAAGGGAAACCGGGAGGAAATTGAAAAGACAATCGCGGCGGCGGAACCGATTTTTTATGAGGTGGTACCGCTCACGCTGGAAGAGATATTTATCAGTGAAACGGAGGTGGTAGGCTATGATATCCAAAAACTTATTTTTTAAACTGATGCGAGAGGATTTGAAGCGAAGACTCTGGAGCATTGTTCTGCTGCTTCTGGTGTTTTTCTTTGCGCTTCCGGTGGTGGCGGCGATGGCGCCGTCTGCCTACAGGGGGTTCCTTGAACCGGTTTTTTTGACGGAGCACATGCTGAACTCGGTTTGCAGTACCCTGGGTGCAACCTCTCCGTTTCTGAATGTGATTATGATAGGAGCGGCTGTGCTGCTCGCGATTTCCGGCTTTCATTATCTTCATGTGCCGAAGATGTGTGATTTTTATCACAGCCAGCCGGTGAGCCGCAAAATGCAGTTTGCTGTAGTCTATACAGACGGTGTGATTATTTATGCGGTGACCTATCTGCTGGGAGTTCTGGCAGCTCTGACCGTGCTTAATGTGGGCACTCTGCCGGGATGCGGTATGGTGACTGCGACGAATCTGTTTTACGGTTATTTTGTGCTTCTGCTGGAATTTCTGGCGTTTTACAGCATGGCGGTCATTGCGGTTGTATTGACCGGAAAAGTATTCAGCGCAATCTGCGGAATCGGTGTGCTGTACGGCTTTGTGCCGGGAGTTATCATGCTGGTTTCCTGGCTGATGAGGTATTTTATGAGCACCTGGAATGAGCGGAACATAGAGCATGTGCTTTACCGGGTCAGATTTTTATCGCCGGCAGCCGCCTGGTTTTATAATTATGAGATGCTGGATAAAAGCTCCGACACAACCTTGAGGGTGACGCCTCTGGCAGCGGGAGATATCACGCTTCTGCTGCTGATGAGCCTTGTGTTTACGGCAATCGCATTTGCACTGCACTGCATCCGGCCGTCGGAGAGTGCCGGAAAGACGATGGCGTTCCGGAAGACACAGCCGTGGCTGAAGCTTCTGCTTATGGTGCCGGGCAGTTTTGCAAGCGGATTGTTCTTTTCTGAAATCGGGGGCGGCAGAGCGTGGTTTGTCTTCGGTATTTTATGCGGAACGCTTCTGATCGGATGCTTTCTGGAAATCCTGTATCATACGGATATCCGCGCGGCGTTTCACGGTTCAGGCATTTTGCTCGCGGGCACTGCGATTGCAATGCTTTTGTACGGGGCGCTTGACGGCGACTGGTTTGGCTACGACTACAGGCTTCCGAAAAAGGATAAGGTGGAATCCGTTTCGATTGATTTTAACTTTGACTATTGGGCGGCCGACGGACTGAACCGGAATTTGGAATTTAGCTATGACTACAAGCTGGATGAGGCGCGCTATTATGATCTGGATAAGGTGTGGCCTTTGCTGGAGCATGTATCGCAGCGGGAGGGAGACAATCAATCCGGCAAGAATATTTATTACGGAATAGAGGTTGCCTATCATAAAAAGAACGGTTCGACCGAGTACCGGAGCTATAGCCTTGATTATTCCGATCCGGAGACGGAGGCATATGTCGCGCAGATTTATGATGACCCGGCGTACCGTGAACAGTATTACGCCATCTGTTTTGATGCATTCCGCAGTAAATTGCATGATGTAAGAGTGAGCGGGGAAATCGGCTCGGAAGGGCTTGCGGATGTGAGTCTGACGAAAGCCTTTCTGGATATCTACCGCGAGGAGCTGATGCAGGTAGGGCTGCACACGATTTTGTGGGACAGTCCGCGGTATACAGTGGAATTATATAGCGGAAATGGAACGTTGCTTTATTATCCGGTCTATGCTGAATGTGAAAAAACAATCCGCTTTCTTGAGGAACATATGAACCTGACCGCACTTCAGAAGGATTTCAGTGTGGTCTATGTGGAATTTTTCGATTCTTCACAGCAAAAGACCAGAAGATATAACTGCTGGGATGACCCGGAGATCATTGAGCGAATCAGTGAAAGGCTTACGCTTGAGTACGTCGACGGCAGGTACACCAACAGCGGCAAATACCGGTTCGGCTTGTCGTATATGAGGGAACAGGCGGAGGGCTGCTTCTGGGTGCAGGGAGTGCTGCAGATTGGTTCGGATGCAGCTGCACAGGGTTCGAAACCAAAGGATTGGGATACGGAGAATTATGATTATTTGATAAGCAAGTATTATGAAGACCCGATGGAGTATTATGCGCTATATGGTATTTCCTATTTTGAAGGAATGCTGCCTATGAATTTTGACAAGTAAAAACACGCCTGCGAGTTTGCTTTTTCAGACTCGCGGGCGTGTTTTGCCGTGCGGGAAACGCTGTTTTTCATTCCATCAGATAAAGCCGCCGTCGAATGCAATAACCTGACCGGTCAGGTAGGAGGGACTCTGCAACAGCTGCCAGGCGGCATCGGCGACCTCCGCCGCGGCTGCCATTCTGCCTGCAGGAATGGTCTCTTCAAGCTCGGCAAGCTCTTCGCTGCTTAGGTGCGCCCGGTTCATCTCGGTATCAATCACGCCGCAGGCGAGGGCGTTCACGGCAATGCCGCAGGGAGCCAGCTCCTTTGCCAGAGCGCGGGTGAAGGAATTGATGCCGCCCTTGCAGGCAGAGTATACCGCCTCGCAGGAGGCACCGCATATACCCCAGATGGAGGAAATATTGAGAATGCGCCCGCTTTTGGCGGATACCATGCCGGGTACCGCGAGATGGCAGCAGTGGAGCACCGAGAGCAGATTGACGGATACCAGATGCTCATATTCCTCCGGAGTCATATCAGTAAAGAGACCGAGGGAGGCGATGCCTGCGTTGTTGATCAGTACATCGATATGTCCCCAGGAGACAAGCAGATTGTCGGTTACCTCTTTCATATCAGTATAGGAAGAAACATCGGCGAGAAAGGTGAGACAGTTTCCGTGCATCGCACGGATTTCTTCCTGTACGGACAAAAGACCGGTCTCATCCCTGTCTGCGGTAACCGCCACCAGATATCCTTCCCTTGCCAGACGGAGCGCAAGGGCACGGCCGATGCCGCGCGAGCCTCCGGTAATAAGTGCAGTGGTTGCTTTCATATGGATATTCCTTTCGAATCATTCTTTTACATCACGGTAAGTATTCTGCTTCAAATTATATCCTCTGTCGCTGTATTGCGCAAGCTTGACATTGTGATTTTACACACGTATACTGGAAGGAGCATACTTATG
>CAMALD010000056.1 GCA_945836355.1 uncultured Lachnospiraceae bacterium
AGCGCTCCGCTAAGGATGCGCACTCGCGCGTAAGGTGTTAAGTTGCTAAAGCAACGCGCGCTCGGCGCGTAGAATCTCGCAAGCGAGATTCTTTGTTCCATTATAGATTATAGGAAATTGTGACAATTTCCTATAATGCAAAAAGCGCTCCGCTAAGGATGCGCACTCGCGCGTAAGGGGTGCCACAGAACGATTGAAAAATAAGGAGGGACATTATGCAGAAGGAATTAGCGAAAAATTATGATCCGAAGGATATTGAGGATCGCTTGTATGAGAAATGGGTTTCGAAGAAATATTTCCATGCGGAGCCGGACCCGAAGAAGGAGCCGTTCACCATTGTGATTCCGCCGCCAAACATTACCGGTCAGCTTCACATGGGGCATGCATTGGATAACACCATGCAGGATATCCTCATCCGTTTCAAGAGAATGCAGGGCTACAACACACTCTGGCAGCCGGGCACCGACCATGCCAGCATTGCTACCGAGGTCAAGATTATCGAGCAGATGAAAAAAGAGGGCATTGATAAAAAGGATCTCGGCCGCGAAGGCTTCCTGAAGCGTGCATGGGAGTGGAAGGAGGAGTACGGCGGACGCATCATCAGCCAGTTAAAGAAGCTGGGCTCTTCCTGCGACTGGGACAGAGAGCGTTTCACCATGGATGAGGGCTGTTCGAAGGCAGTCGAGGAAGTATTCTGCAAGATGCACCAAAAGGGCTTAATCTACAAGGGCTCCCGCATCATCAACTGGTGTCCGGTCTGCAAGACCTCCATTTCGGATGCGGAGGTTGAGTATGAGGAGCAGGCAGGGCATTTCTGGCACATCAAGTATCCGGTAGTAGGCACCGACGAGTATCTGGAATTTGCGACCACACGTCCGGAGACAATGCTTGGCGATACTGCGGTTGCAGTACATCCGGACGATGAGCGCTATGCGCATCTGGTAGGAAAGACGGTAAAGGTTCCTTTTGTGGACCGTGAGATTCCGATTATAGCGGATAATTATGTTGAGAAGGATTTCGGTACCGGTGTGGTTAAGATTACTCCGGCACACGACCCGAACGATTTTGAGGTAGGAAAGCGTCATAATCTGCCGGAAATCAATATCATGAACGATGATGCCACCATCAACAAAAATGGCGGCAAATTTGAGGGCATGGACCGCTACGAGGCGAGAAAGCAGATTGTCAAGGAGCTTGACGAGATGGGGCTGCTTGTCCGCATTGAGGATTACAGCCATAATGTAGGTACCCATGACCGCTGTAAGACCACGGTTGAGCCGCTGATTAAGCAGCAGTGGTTTGTAAAGATGGATGAGCTGATTAAGCCTGCGGTAGAGGCAGTTAAAAACAAGGAAATCGAGCTCATACCGGAGCGCCTTGAGAAGATTTACTTTAACTGGACCGACAACATCAAGGACTGGTGCATTTCCAGACAGCTTTGGTGGGGACACCGCATTCCGGCATATTATTGTGATGATTGCGGGGAGATTATCGTCGCTAAGGCTGCGGATGCGCCGAAGGTTTGCCCGAAGTGCAGCAGTACACATATCCGTCAGGACGAGGATACGCTGGACACCTGGTTCTCCTCTGCCCTTTGGCCGTTTTCCACTCTCGGCTGGCCGGAGAAGACCAAGGATCTGGAGTACTTTTATCCGACGAGCGTGCTGGTAACCGGATATGACATTATCTTTTTCTGGGTAATCCGTATGATTTTCTCCGGCTACGAGCATATGAATGAAAAACCGTTTAAAACCGTATTATTCCACGGTCTGGTACGTGATTCCCAGGGACGCAAGATGAGCAAATCTCTCGGAAACGGTATCGATCCGCTGGAGGTTATCGACAAATACGGCGCGGACGCACTTCGTTTCACACTGATTACGGGTAATGCACCGGGTAACGATATGCGCTTCTACTGGGAGAGAGTCGAGGCCAGCCGCAATTTTGCCAACAAGGTATGGAACGCGTCCCGTTTCATTATGATGAATATGCAGCAGATGAGTGAGCAGGGGCTTGATCCGGCAGTAAAATCCGTGGATAAGGCAAGTCTTACCAGTGCCGACCGATGGATTCTTTCCAAGGCAAACGCGCTCGTAAAGGATGTTACCGACAATCTGGAGCGCTACGAGCTGGGTATTGCTGCCCAGAAGATTTATGATTTTATCTGGGAAGAGTTCTGCGACTGGTATATCGAGATGGTGAAGCCGCGCCTGTACGGTGATGACGCAGTATCCAAGACTGCGGCAATCCGGACTCTGCGTGAGGTGCTGACTACGGCATTGAAGCTGCTGCATCCGTATATGCCGTTTGTCACCGAGGAAATCTTTTGCACCCTGAAGGAAGCGGAGGGCACGCTTGCAGAGAATGAGTCGATTATGATTTCTGAGTGGCCGAAGTATATGGAGGAGAATCATTATGCGCAGGAAGAGGAAGAGGTAGAGCTGATGAAGGAGGCGGTCAAGGCTATCCGCAATGTGCGTGCCGAGATGAATGTAGCACCGAGCCGCAAGGCGACGGTTTACATTGTATCGGAAAGCGAGAAGGTGCGCGGCATTTTTGAGGCAGGCACCGTATTCTTTGCACCGCTTGCATACGCAGGTGAGGTTAAGATTCAGTCCGACAAGGCAGGTATCGACGATGACGCGGTATCCGCAGTAATCCATCAGGCAACCATCTACATGCCGTTTGCCGATCTGGTAGATATCGAGAAGGAAATTGAGCGCCTGACCAAGGAGAAGGAGCGTCTGGAGGGCGAGTTAAAGCGTGTCAACGGTATGCTTGCCAATCCGAACTTTGTGAACAAGGCACCGGAAGCGAAGCTTGCACAGGAGAAAGCAAAGCTGGCGAAGTATACCGATATGATGGCACAGGTGACCGAGCGTCTTGCACATTTTTGCAAATAAGCAGTCCGGAGAATACAGTCTGAGAATAAAAGCAGAAGTTAGGCAATGTGATACTAACTGAAAAACAGCCGGTACGGGGCGGTATTCCGATGAATGAAAAAATCGGAGGCTCTGTGTCGGCTGTTTTTTGCTGTATAGAAAATGGTGTTTCTTATGCGGTAAGCTCATCGGAGAGAATGAGATGAAAATTTCTCTGAATTTTCGAAAAACAGTGGAAATACTACTGAATTTATAGTACAATAAAAGGGGAATCAGCAGCGAAAAAGCAGAAAACGAAATGAATCTGCAAAAGGAGGCGGGGATATGACAAATGCAGAGATGATAGATTGGATGGAGCAGGGCTCAAAGGTGCTGATCAGAGAGGATATGATGTCGGCAGAGTTATATCTGTGCCCGCCGCCGGAGCATGAGCGGTATGATGAAGAGCTTGTGCGTCAGATACTTGCCATAAGAGGTATCCGTTATGGTATTCTGGACGAGCAGATTCGCATGATTCTTGCGGAGAAGAGATATTATACCAAGGTGGTTGTGGCGGAAGGAACGCAAGTCAAGGATGGCGCTGACGGTAAATTTGACTTTCTCTTTGATACCGAGACGAAGAAAAAGCCGCGCATTCTCCCCGATGGGTCGGTGGATTACGGCACCCTGTCCGATATTCCGACGGTGCAGGAAGGAGCGATTATTGCAAGATACACTCCTGCCACGCAGGGAACCGAGGGCAAGGACCTGTACGGCAAAGTGCTGCCCGCGCGCAACGGAAAGGATTTGCCGGAGCTCAAGGGGAAGGGCTTTTGTGTGTCGGAGGACAAGCGCAGCTACATGGCTACCGCCAGCGGAAGGATTGAGCTGGAAAACGGCAGGATTACGATAAAGAATTTCCTTGAAGTGAAGGAGGATGTGAATCTTCTCACGGGGGATATCCGCTTTGACGGCGATGTGCTGATTCACGGGAGCGTGAGTGAGGGCAGACGTGTGGAAGCGGGCGGTACGCTCACCATTGAAGGGAGCGTGGAGGCGTGTGAGCTTTATGCGGGCATGGACATCGTGATTACCCGCGGCATGCAGGGCGGCGGCAGGGGCCGTGTCGAGTGCAGGGGCTCCCTGTCGGGCCGTTTTTTTGAGCAGGCAGTGCTTAAGGCGGGCAAAAACGTGAGCGCCAATTCCATTCTGAACTGTCAGGTGGAAGCCGGGGAAGATATCGTGATTGCCGGGCGCCATGGAGTGATTCTGGGGGGAACGGTGTATGCCGGACGCAGTATTGAGGTGAGCAGCGTCGGCAATGTGGCGGAGGTGCAGTCCGAGTTGATTGCCGGAAAGAGCGATGAGCTTGCCGTGCAGCTGCAGGCGCTGAAACAGGAGTATCAGGATATTCAGAAGCAGATGGAAAAAACGAAGTGCGTGCTGCAGCTTTTGCAGGAGCGCAAGGAAAAAGACGAAGAAAAATTATTTTCACAGGAACGCCGCATGCAGGTGACACGGTTAAAGATTCTGCTGGACAGCAGGCTGAATGAGAATGTTGCGAAATGCCAGGAAATTTTGGCAAAGATGGAGCTTGCGGAGCAGGCAGGCATTGTGATTCATCAGAGCGCATATCCGGGCACAAGAGTGAGAATCAACGGCGCACGCTATGCATTTGCAAAGGTGCTTACCGGCGTCACTCTGAAAAAGAACGAAAATAAGATATGTTTATATTCGAATTAGTCGGAAATGCCGAAAAACCGGAAAAAATGCAGGAAAAACCAAGACGGATTTTTACGTAAGGTATTGATTTTTTGTTCCGGAATAGGTATAGTATAAAAAGTGATATACAGGCATTTTTATGCCGAAAGTGAGGAAATCCATGATTGATTTTGAAAAGGAACTGGCAAAGTACCAGCCGAGCCTGGAAGTAGACGAAGCGGAAGAGGCAATATACAATAATGATTTGACAGATATCTCCGATATTCTTGACAAGGTGCTGAAGGACAAAAAGGGCAGATAAGAGCGAAATGAGGAAATACTATGATATGTCCAAGATGTGGTAATTTGATTCCGGCAAATCGGAATTATTGTGATGTCTGTGGGGCTGATCTGACGGCGTACAAGAAAATCATGCGGCTGTCGAACAGTTATTACAATAAAGGGCTGGAGTGCGCACAGGTTCGTGATTTGAGCGGTGCAATCCGTTATCTCAAGAAGAGTCTTGAGATGAACAAACGCAATATGCTGGCGAGAAACCTGCTGGGGCTTGTTTTTTTTGAAAAGGGAGAGATGGTTGCCGCACTTGGCGAATGGGTGGTCAGCAAGCATTTCAATCCGGAGAACAACCCGGCAGATGACTATATGGAGCGCGTTCAGAGCAATCCGGCAAAGCTGGATGCCATGAATCAGGCAATCAGAAAGTATAATATTGCACTGGAGGCTGCAAAGCAGGGCAGTGACGATCTTGCGATTTTGCAGCTGAAGAAGGTGGTCGGCCTGAACCCGAAGTTTGTCAGGGCAAGACAGCTGCTTGCGCTTTTATATATCCACACCGGAGATAAGGAGCGCGCCAAGAAGCAGCTTGCAAAGGCGGCGGCGATTGATGTGGCAGATACGACGACCCTTCGTTATCTGAAGGAGGTGGAGGAGCCGCAGCAGGAAGACTCGGAGGAGGAAAACGGCTTTGGTGCGGCAGGCCCGGCAAAGGTATCAAAGGTGGGCGCATACACCGAGGACAAGCCGAATGTGATGGCCTGGGTGATGCTTGTTGTAGGCATGCTGCTCGGTATTCTGGTGACCTTTGTTCTGATTGTGCCTACGGCAAAGAAGAGCATTCGTGCAGAGTATGACAAGGAACAGCTCGATTACAGCAGTGAGCTGCGCATTAAGGAAGCCACCATCACGTCTCTGGAAAAGGAATCGGAGCTCTGGAAAAAGAAATATGAGGAAACGGTGAGACAGCTGGATGCTATTGTGATTCCTGAAGCGGAGGCTTTAGATTACAGTTCTCTTTTTCAGTTGTTAAGAGACTATCTGGATTTGCTGGCGAAGGAAGAACCGACTCTGGAGGATTATATGGCTCTCGCCCAGCGGGTGTCTGCCGTAAAGGCGGAGGAGCTGATTGATGCCGACGCGCTCTCGATGTATTATCAGATTAAGTCAGATGTTTATGAGCATACCGCTCAGCCGGCGTATAATCTGGGTAGGGAGGCATATTCCGATGAGAATTACAGTGATTCCGCAAGGTATCTGCAGGCGGCGTTTGACTGCGGTTATACCGAGGATTACTGTTATTACTATCTGGCAAAATCGTATCAGCTTCTGAACGAATATGAGCAGGCGGCAGCCTATTACCGTGAACTGATTTCCCGTTATCCGGATTCCGAGCTGGTAAAATATGCAAGAATCAGACTGACGGAGATGGGATATGCGGCAGAATAGGAATACAGCGGAATAGAAATACGGCAGAATAGAATGCAGCAGAATAAGTCTGCAGTAAAATAACGAATGTGACGGAACGTAAAAGACACATTGGATAAGTAAGGAAAAGAGCGAAAGAGGACAGCGAAAGCTGTGCCTCTTTTCTTTTTCGACACGAGATGGTAAAAATTTACATATCATAAGCGAAATACATGCCGTGACAGATTATGATAAAGGTCATGGAGTATGCATTATCGCAGAGGAAAGGATGGAGAAGCAGATATGGAAGAAAGAAAACAGAATAATCTGGTGCAGGAAGAAAGGGCGAAAGAAAAGTCGGTGCTTTGTGAGCAGAAGGGACAGATATTGATTATCATGCCGCTGATGGAACTGGATCATCACTGCGCCGTGCAGGTGAGGACGGAGGCGGATGAAAGGATTGATGAGGGCAGGATTCAGCATCTGCTGTTTGATTTTTCAAAGATTACGTTCATGGACAGCTCCGGAATCGGCGTCATTATGGGGCGGTATAAGAAAGTGCTGTTTCAGGGAGGCAGGATTGCCTGCTGCGGTGTCGGAAAGGAAGTGGACCGCATTCTTACACTTTCGGGCTTGTACCGAATCATGCCGAGTTATCCGGACAGAGCGTCCGCAGAGAGGGCCTTAAAGGAGGAAAGATAAGATGGAAGAGTTTCGTGGGGGAAATGAGGTTGTTGTGGAATTTGATGCGAGGTCGCGCAATGAAGGCTTTGCAAGACTTGTGGCGGCTGCTTATGCGGCACAGCTGAATCCGACGCTGGAGGAAATTGCGGATATCAAGACGGCAGTTTCGGAGGCTGTGACGAATGCGGTGATTCACGGCTATGAGGGAAAAAGCGGGACTATCCGCATGTGTCTGACACAGGCGGATAGTGATATTTTCATAGAGGTGTCGGATCAGGGCGTCGGTATCGAGAATGTACTACAGGCGATGGAGCCGACGTACACCACCAGACCGGATATGGAGCGCTCCGGGATGGGATTCGCATTTATGGAGGCGTTTACCGATGAGCTGGAGGTGAGCTCCGAAAAGGGTAAGGGTACCACCGTGCGGATGCGAAAGCATATTATGCCGCTTGAGAACGCCGACTAAGGAGGTTGCCGTGGATCAGATGCAGTTGCTTGTACGATGCAGCCGGGGCGACCTTGAGGCCAGAGAACAAATGATAACGGCGAATGTGGGACTGGTATGGAGTATTGTCCGGCGTTTTCTGGGCAGAGGGTACGAGGCGGAGGATTTGTTTCAGATTGGAGTCATCGGTCTGATGAAAGCAATTGATAAATTTGATCTGCAATTCAATGTGCAGTTTTCGACGTATGCAGTGCCGATGATTACCGGTGAAATCAAGCGCTTTTTGCGGGATGACGGCATGGTGAAGG